>NZ_CASGGV010000310.1:0-185331 GCF_949319125.1 Frankia sp. Hr75.2
GCGCGCGCCCCGCGCGGCGGCCCGGGCGGCCCGCCGCGCGCCGGGGGGGGGCCCCCCCCCCCGCGGGGCCCCCCACGCCCGGCGGCCCCGGGACGACAGGAGCGCCCGCGGCCACCGGAGTCACCGGAGTCACCGGGATCGCTGGGACCGCCGGCGGCGGTGATCCTCAGTCGGCCGCGCCGACACCGTCCCAGGCCGGAACATTCGGCGGGAGCTCCGCCGGCACCCGGGCCGTCCCGCGCGGCGGGCTGTTCGGCGGCTGGTCCCGCGCGACGATCGCCGCGGCCGTGGCCGCGATCGTCTTCGTCGCCGGCGGCACCACCCTGGGCATCGTGCTGACCGGAGGCGGCGACGACACGCCGTCCAACGGCATCGTGCCGATCGCCGCGCCCACCGCCACGCTGCCGCCGCCCGCGGCGACGACCGCGCCGCCCGCAGCCCCGACACCCGGACCCAACACGGTGCTTGTCGCGGGCTCCAGCGAGGTCGCGCCGATCACCGAGACCGCCTACGCCGGGTTCCGCAAGGTTCAGCAGAACGTGACCGTGAACGTTGAGGCGTCGACGACGGAGGACGGCTTCGCCAAGCTCTGCGCGGGTGGCGTTGACATCGTCGGCGCGTCCTTCGAGTTCGACCCGTCCTTCTCGAAGGACCCCGGCTGCGCCGACCAGATCGTCGGGTTCGAGGTCGCGCACCACACGCTGCCGATCGTGGTGAACCCGCAGAACACCTGGGCGCGCTGCATGACCCTCGACCAGGTGCGCAAGGTCTGGGACGCCGGCTCGACGATCAACCGGTGGAACCAGATCGACCCGTCCTTCCCGGACGAGCCGATCGCGTTCGTGGGGCCGGCCCGGAACACCGTCCAGGCGCAGGTGTTCAACTCGACGGTGAACGACTCCAGCTCCCGGTCCCGGCAGTACCAGGAGACCGACCTGAGCGGGGTCGCGAACGACGTCGCCGGTGACCGGTTGGCCATGGGCTTCCTGGACTTCCCGACGTTCGAGACCTTCGGGCCCCGACTGAGGGGCCTGGAGATCGACAACGGCGAGGGATGTGTCGAGCCGAACGCGGTGACGGCCGGAACGGGCTTCTACCTCCCGCTGTGCAAGCCGGTGTTCGTCTACGCCCGTAAGGACTCGCTGCAGAAGCCCGCGACCGCCGCGTTCATGCGCTACTACATGGAGAACGGCGAGGAGATCGCCTTCGACGCGCACTACGTCCCGCGGACCAAGAGCACGATCGACGAGAACGTGGCCCGCGTCGACGAGCTGACAAAGGGAGTACCACCCGTCACGGCCTGACCCGTGCGTCCACGGCGCCGCGGTTTCGCAGAACCGCGGCGCCGTCAGCCACACAGTTCCGCCGGCTCGCCGCGAAGGGCGTCCGCCGCAGGCACGCGATGCCCGCGGCGGACGCCCTTCGTGGTTTCCGTCGGGCTGCGGTGCCTGCCGGGCTGTCGTTCCTACCGGGCTGTCGTTCCCGCTGGGTCAGCCCGCGGCGGACATCGGGCGGCGGCGATCAGCCCGAGGTGGAGATCAGATGGTGGCGGGATCAGGCGGTGCACGGGTCCCGGAACGGGAGCTCGCTGATCCGCTGCTCCCACTCGGCCCGGCTGATGCGGGCGTCCGGGTCGGCGCAGGCGATCGTCGTGAGCTTCGCGGCGTCCGTGGACCACACCGCGACCTTCCCGGACTCGGTGCTCAGCGCGAGCCGGTCGTCCGCGGCGTCCGTCGCCAGGGCGAGGATCGAGCTCTTCAGATCACCGACCCGGACCATGGGCACGGCACTCGAGGTGTCCCAGTAGGCGACGACGCCCGCCTGGTCACCGCTGACGGGCTGGCCGCCAGCACCGAACACGACGGCGTTGACCGGGGCTGTGTGGCCGTGCAGCTCACTGGTGAGACGGGCGGCCATCGGGTCGCGCACATCCCAGACACGGACGGTGCGATCGTCACCACCAGTGATCATCTGGTGGCCATCTGTGCTGAAGGTGACGGCATTCACCGCACCGACCGCGCCGGACGCCACCCCTGCCCGGACCGGTTTACGAGGGTCCGCGATGTTCCACAGCTGGACGTCACCACCGATGCCCGCGGTGGCCAGCAGTTTCCCGTCCGGGGTCAGGGCCATGTCCGTGATCACGGCGGTGGTGAGCTGGAGGCGCAGCATCGCGGGCGCGGCCGGGTTCGAGACGTTCCACAGACCGAACGTGCCGTCCTGGGCGGCCGCGGCCAGCAGCGATCCGTCCGCGGACAGCGCCACGTGAACGGGACGGGACAGGCCGTCCAGCTGGGCGACCTGCTGGGGGTTCGCCGGATCGGTGACCTGCCACAGGCGGGCCGCGCTCTGCGTTCCGCCGGTCGCGAGCCGCGTGCCGTCGCCGGTGAACGCGATGCCGTCGGACGGGTCGTCCGAGCGGCGTTCGCTGATCAGCGCCGGTTCGCCGCCGTCGGTCAGCCGAAACAGCCGGAGTACGCCGTCCGCGCTGGTGGCGGCGAGGACGGTGCCGGCGGGGTTGATGGCGATATCCCCGTAGGGGGCGTCCGAGGCCGGGGTGCGCACCGCGGACGCACCTGCGAACGAGGCGACCATGGCGTCCTCGGCGGCCTGGACGGGCGCGATCCGGTAGGCGGCGAGGCTCAGCCGAGCGGCGAGCGCCGGGTCCTGCGCGCGGCTGGCCGCGGCGGTCGCGGCGAGGTGCGCCGCGATGGCCTCGCGGTCCGCGCTCGACCCGTCGTCACCACCGCCGCCACCGAGGGTAACGATCGGTACGACGACGGCGGCGACGAGTAGAGCAGCGAACCCGGCGAGGACCATGGTGCGGCGCCTGGACCCGTGACCGGACTCCGCGCCCTGCGACGGATCGGCACCCGCTCCTTCGCCGGAGCCGGCCGGGGCCGGGGCACCCGGCACCGGTGACACCGGCCCGGACGACTCGGCTGGTCGCGCGAGCGGCCCCGCGGGCACCGGCCCCGACCATCCCGGCCCGCCGGTGCCCTGTCCGCCGGCCGGTTGGCCGCCCTGGCCTTGGGGCGCGGGTGACAGCGGGTATGGAGGCGGCTGGGAGATCGGTCCCGACGGTGTGCGGGGCTGGGCGGAGCCCGGTGAGGAGACACCGGGAAACGACGACGCCGGCGGCGGGGTGCCCAGCGCGGGCCCGGCACCGGCCCGCGGCGCGTGTGTCAGCGGCCCGTGCGCCGCCGCCGCGGTTCCGCTCCCGCCACGGCCTCCGACAGCGCCCCCGCTCCTGCTTCCGACGGCGCTCCCGCCTCCGCCAGCACCTGCTCCGGGTGTTCCGCCTGCTCCGGACACGTCGCCTGGTCCGACCGGCCCGCTCGCGGCCGCTCCGGCGGCTGCGCCGGCGGCGGTTCCCGAGGCTGTCCCCGCGCGGTCGCGGCGCCCGCCTCGGGACCAGCGGCGGCCGCGGGGCGCCCCGGCCGTGCCCGCCGTGCCTTCGGTGCCGCCCGGCGGCCCGGGTGCCGCGCTCCGGTCGGGGATAGCCACCCCGCCCATCAGCGACGCGCGCAGCTCCTCGGCGCTCGGCCGGGTGGCCGGGTCCTTACGCATGGCGAGCTCGACGAGCTCGCGCAGCTCGCCCGTCACGCCGTCGAGCTGCGGCTGCTCGTTGATGATGCGGTAGAGGACGGCCTCCATCCGGCCGTGCCCGAACGGCGGGTGCCCGGTCGCCGCGAAGATCATGATTGATCCCCAGGCGAAGATGTCGACCGCGGCGGTGATCGGCAGGTCGAGGATCTGCTCCGGCGACATGTAGCCGGGCGTGCCGATCGCCTGCTTCACGTTGCGGGACAGGTCGCTGACCGTGTCGTACTCACGCGCCAGCCCGAAGTCGATCACCTTCGGGCCGACCGGGGAGAGCAGCACGTTCGCCGGGGTGAGGTCGCGGTGCACGATGCCGGCGGCGTGGATGGCCGACAGCGCGGTGGCGACGCTGACCGCGAGCTGTTCGAGATCGGCCGGCCGCATCGGGCCGCGCGCGGCCACGTGGCGGGAGAGTGTCGGGCCCTCGACGAACTCCGTGACCAGGTACGGCTGCGGCCCGTTCGGGTCGGCGTCGAGCACGGCCGCGGTGGTGAAGCGGCGGACCCGGCGGGCGCTCTCGGTCTCGCGGGCGAAGCGGGCGCGGAACTCCGGCCGGGAGGCCAGCTCGGGGCGGATCACCTTGATCGCGACGGCGGTGCCGTCCGGCGCCTGGCCTAGGAAGACGGCGCCCATCCCGCCCTGGCCGAGCCGGCCCACCACCCGGTAGGCGCCGAGCTGTACCGGGTCCTCGGTCCGCAACGGGCGCGCGGTGTTCCCGGACACCGGTGGTGGCGTAGCTCCGGTCACGCGGCCCCACTCCTGCGGTTGTCACGGCAGCCGCGGGCTGCCGAGGTCGACGACCCGGCGCGGGCAGGCCCGGCGCCACTGCCCGGCGCGCCGTGCGACGGACTCGAGCGCCGCCCCCACCCGGTCGGCCAGTGCGCCGCCCGCCGATCTTCCGACCTACGAGCCACACTGATGATCGTTCCGTGCTGCCAGCCGCCTGAACGACATCCGCACACGATCACTCGGCAGCGGTCAGCCAGCAGCGGTCACTCGGTAACGATCATCCGTGCACACCGCGCCAAGCTGATCCTACGGCACGCCGGTTAGCGAGATCCCAGGTCTGGCAGGCCTGTTCGTTGCTCGTGGTGAACCCGGCGGAGCCGCCGGGTCCGGCGGCTCTCGTCGCTCGGACCCGGCCGAACCGGTCGGATCGGTGCCCGACGGCGGATACCGTGCATCCCGGCCGTCCACCGGCGCGTTCTTTCGTGCGACCGTTGGCCGGTTCGCCCCGATGGTGTCGATCTGGGAGGTCACGTGCTCCGCCGCGCAGCGAAGTTCGAGGTCACACTCACCCCGACGTCGGAGACGCTGCTGGCGCCGGTGGCCGACGAGCCGCGGCGGTGGCTGCTCGGCCGGGCGCTGGACGACTTCGTCGCCGACGTCGGCGCGCTCGACGAGGTCGCGCCGCGCATGGTCCCGGGTGTGACCCGTCCGAAGATCGACACTGCTGTCGACGAGGCCACGCCGACCGTCGCCGACGGCACCCTGCTCGTTTCCGGCCAGGAGGTGATGCAGACCTGGGAACGCCCGCTGATGCTGGCGCTCGCGCGCGCGGCCACCCGTCCCGGCGGCTCGGTGTGCGAGGTCGGCTTCGGCCTCGGTATCTCGGCGGGCTTCGTCCAGGAGCTCCGGCCGGCGACCCACACGATCATCGAGGCGAACGCGGACGTCGCCACCACGGCGCGCGCCTGGGCCGGAGCCGACGGGCGGCAGGGGGTCGAGATCGTGCCGGGGCGCTGGCAGGACGCCCTGCCGGGGCTGGGCCGGTTCGACGGCATCCTGTTCGACACCTATCCGCTGGACGAGCGCGAGGTGGACGACTATGTGGTGCGTGACGCGACGTTCGCCGAGCACTTCTTCCCGCACGCCGCCGCGCACCTGACGGACGACGGGTCGTTCACCTACTACTCGAACGAGATCGACTCCCTCTCCCGCCGCCACCAGCGCGCGCTGCTGAAGCACTTCGAGACGTTCTCGGTCCGGGTCGTCGACGGCCTGCGTCCGCCGGCGGACTGCAGCTACTGGTGGGCCCCGTCGATGGCGGTGATCGTCGCCTCCGGTCCGCGCCGCTGACCGGGCGCCGCTGTCCGTCCGACAACAGTCCGTGTACGCGCCATTCGGTGGGCGGGCGGGTCGATCTGGCTGCGGTTACTGGGCCTGGCTGCCGTGATGTTGTACGGTTTGCCGAGTCGGTTTGCCCCTAGCCGTACCTAGTGTCCTGGTCTATCCCTTTTCGAGGTGCGCCGGCTTCACGGTGTGCCGGAGTCGTCTTCGGGCCGGGACCGGCCCAGGAGGTTCCGCCCGCCCGCCCGCCCGCGCCTTGCCCGCACCTGTCGCGGCACCCGGACATCAGGAGAGACCGATGACGACCCGACCGACTCCCGCCGCGCACGAGCGAGAGGCCGGTCGGGTCGGCCGGATCGGCCCGCCGCGGCGGGTCCAGCGGGCGCGCCGGCTCCGTCCGTTGCGGCGGATCGCCGCCGTCGTCGCCGGGCTGGGCATGGCCGGGTCGATCCTGCTCACCGGGTGCTCCGCCGGCGGCACCGACAGGACGGCCGGGGCCCGCGCCTCGTGCACGCCAACGCCGGGCGTCACCCCCGACGAGGTCCGCTTCGGAGCCCTCTACCCGGACACCGGCTCGGGTTCGCCGCTGTCCCGCGCGTTCCGGGCCGGCATCGACGCCAGGCTCGGGGTCGTCAACGGTACCGGCGGCATCCAGGGGCGGCAGGTGCGGTACGACTGGCGCGACGACGAGTCGACGTCCGACGGCGCACTGCGCGGCGCCCGCCTGCTCGTCGACCGTGACCAGGTTTTCGCGATCGTCGGCACCAGCGGCATCGCGACCGAGGCGGTGAGCTACCTCGCCGAGCGCGGCGTGCCGACCATCGGCCAGGATCTGACCGCCAGCGGCGACAACGCCTTCGGCTACTCCAACGTTCTCGGCGGCCAGCTCGGGAACTCGGTCTTCGGAGTGTTCGCCCGTGCGCACGGCGCCACCCGGGCCGTCCTGCTGCGGACCGAGCAGATCCCCGCCTCGGGGCAGATCGACGAGCGGATCGCCCACAGCCTGCGCGCAGGCTCGGTCGAGGTCGTCGACACCATCGACTGGACGCCGACCGGCTTCGACCTGAACGCCGTCGCGGCCCGGGTCCGCGCGGCCAACGCCGACATGATCACCGGAGTGGTGCCCCCGCAGGCGCTCGCGGACGTCGCGACCGCCGCCCGGCAGGCCGGGGCGACCATCAAGGTCGTGATGGTGCCGATCGGGTACGACCCCGGCCTGCTCGATCGCCGTCCACAGGGCCTGGCCGGCAGCTTCTTCCTCGTCGACTTCGTGCCCTTCGAGGCGGGGACCCCGGCGCACGAGCGCTACCTCGACGCGATGTCCCGCTACGCCCCCCAGATCGAGCGACGGGAGCAGACCACCGGTCTGGTCGGCTGGATGACCGCCGACCTCTTCCTCCGGGGCCTCGTCGAGGCCGGTCCGTGCCCCACCCGCGCGGGCTACATCGCCGCGCTGCGCAAGGTGGCGGACTACGACGCGGACGGGCTGCTGCCCAGGCCGGTGGACCTCGCGGTGAAGTCCGCGCCCACCGCCTGCGTGAGCGTGGTCCGAGTGTCCCCGGCCGCGGACGCTTTCCAGGTCCAGATGCCCATGGCCCTCTGCGGCGAGGCGCTGAGCTGACGGCCGCGCTGACGGCCGCGCGCCCGCCCGCGTCCGTCCGTCAGCTCAGCTGCCCGGCACCCGGCACCCGGCACCCGGCACCCGGCACCCGGCACCCGGCACCCGGCACCCGGCGACGGGCGCCGGGCGACGGGCGGGCACTGAGCCGGCCCAGCGCCCGCCCGGCACCGCCCCCCGCCGGTTTCAGGCGCGCTGACGGGTCGCCTCGTCGCGGATCTCGCCCACCAGCTCCTCGAGGATGTCCTCCAGCGCCACCAGGCCGAGGATCCGGCCCTCGCCGTCGGAGAGCCGGGCCAGGTGCGATCCCGAGTGCTGCATGGTGGCCAGCGCAGTGCGCAGGCTGTCGTCCGCCCCGACACGGACCAGCGGCCGGATCCACTTGGCCGCCACCGGGGCCGAACGTCGGTCCTCGCGGTTCTCCAGGACGTCCTTGAGGTGCAGGTAGCCGACGAGGTCACCGTCGTCCCCGCGGACCGGGAACCGGGTGAAGCCCGTGTCGGCCGCGAGCCGCTCGACCTCGCGGGGCGTGATGGACGGCGGCACGGTGACCAGGCTGTCCGGGCGGAGCAGGACGCTGCGCGCGGTGCGCTCGTCGAACGACAGCGCGCCGGTCAGCAGGTCGTGCTCGTCCTCCGCCAGCAGGCCCTCGCGGTGTGATTCCTCGATGAGCCCGGCCACCTCGTCGCGCGTGTAGACGTTGGTCACCTCATCCTTGGGCTCGACCCGCGCCGCCCGCAGGGAGAGGTTCGCGATCCGGTTGAGGATCGAGATCACCGGCTTCACCACCCGGACGACCGCGACCAGCGGCGGGGCCATCAGCAGGACCGCCCGGTCCGGCATGGCCAGCGCGATGTTCTTCGGGACCATCTCACCGATCACCACGTGCAGGTAGGTGACGGCGGTGAGCGCGATCGCGAACGCCACCGGATGGCGCAGCGACAGCGGCAGGCCCACGGCCTCGAACGGCCCCTCCAACAGGTGCGCGATGGCCGGCTCGCTCAGCGCGCCCAGACCGAGCGTGCAGACCGTGATGCCGAGCTGGGCTCCGGCCAGCATCAGCGACACGTTCTCCATCGCCTTCAGGGTCACCTTCGCCGCCCGGGAACCGGCGAGCGCCATCGGCTCGATGGTGTCCCGGCGGGCGGAGATGATCGCGAACTCGGCCCCGACGAAGAAGGCGTTGCCGGCGAGCAGCAGCACGGTTACGGCCAGGGCGAGGACGTCGTTCATCGCTCGGACTCCCTGACCCCGGCTGAGACCGACCGCGTGCGCCCGCGCCGGCCCGCGTCGTCAGCGCGGTCCCGGCCGCGGGCCCGTCCAGGCCCGGTGCCCGGCGGCTTCGTGCCCGCCGGCGGTGCTGTGTCCACCGGCGGGACTGTGTCTGCCTGCGCCGCGCCCGTCGGTGCCGCGCCCGCCGCCGTCGCGTCCGCCGCCGTCGCGTCCGCCGCCGTTGTGCTCGCCGACGCCGCGCCTGCCGGCGCTGTGTCCGCTGGCACTGCGGTCGGTGGATTCTCGTCGGTGGCCTTCGTGTCCGCCGGGGTCGCAGGTGGCGGAGTCGTGGCTGGCGGAGTCGTGGCTGGCGCCTCGCCCGAGGGCTGCTCCGCGATGTCGGCCCGCGCCGGGTTCGCCGCGGCGTCGCCCCGCGGGTCGAGCCGGATGCGGTCGACGCGGCGGCCGTCCATCCGCTCGACCTCGTAGTGGATGCCGTCCAGGACGATCGTGTCGCCGGTGCCGGGGATGCGCCCGAGGGTGCGCGACATCAGGCCGCCCAGCGTCTGGTAGGCGTCGTCAGCCGGGATCGGCAGGCCGGTGACCTCACTGGCCTCCTCCGGCCGCAGCAGGCCCGAGACGAGCCAGCTGCCGTCCCGGCGGCGCAGCGCCCGGGGGCTGACCCGGTCGTGCTCGTCGACGACGTCACCGACGATCTCCTCGATGAGGTCCTCCGCCGTCACCAGGCCGTCGACCCCGCCGAACTCGTCGACGACGATCGCCATCTGCAGGCCGCCCGAGCGCAGCGTCTCCAACAGCGGCTCGAGGGGCATCGAGGACGGCACCGTCGCCGCGGGGATCATCACGGCGCGTACCTGTACCATGTCGCGCCGCTCCTCCGGCACGCTCACCGCGTGCTTGACGTGGATCAGGCCGACGACGTCGTCGCTGCCGTCGCCGATGACGGGGAACCGGGCGTGCCCGGTCCGCCGGACGGCGCTGATCACCTCGGCTACGGGGGCGTCCGCGTCGATCGACTGCATGCGCATCCGGGGAGTCATCACGTCCTCGGCGACCCGGTCGCCGAAGGTCAGCGAGCGCTGCATGAGCGTCGCCGTCTCCCGCGGCAGCGTTCCGTGCTCGGCCGACCGGCCGAGCAGCGAGAACAGCTCCTGCGGGGAACGTGCCGACGCCAGTTCCTCCTGGGGTTCGACGTTGACCCGCCGCAGCAGCGCGTTCGCGGTGTTGTTCAGCGAGTGGATCACCGGGCTGGTCACCCGGGTGAAGAGCCGTTGCGGACGCTGGACGGCGCGCGCCGTCCCCAGCGGCCTGGCGATGGCCAGGTTCTTGGGCACGAGCTCGCCGTACAACATCGTGAACGCGGTCGCGAGCACGAGTGCCAGGGCCACGGAGAGACCACGTGCCAGGCCCTCGGAGGCACCCAGACTCGTGACGGGACCTTCAAGTAGGTCCGCGATGGCGGGCTCGGCGAGGAAGCCGATCGCCAGGTTGGTGATGGTGATGCCCAGCTGTGCGCCGGAGAGCTGGGTGGAGAGGCTTCGCAGTGCGGTGAGGACGCCCGCCGAGCGGCTGTCGCCGTCCGCCGCGGAGCGCTCGACCGTGGGCCGGTCCACCGTCACGAACGCGAACTCGGCCGCGACGAAGATGCCACATGCGATGACTAGCGCAAAGCTGAGGAGCAGGAGGAGCGCCTCTGTCACCGATCGACCCCCGCGGGCGCTTCCCTACGCGTGGGTCGGCCGGAACTACATCCGGCGTCGTCGGAGCTTTTCATGATCCCTTCCGTCGGGTAAGGCGGCCGCCGGTCTTCGGTGGCCGCCCTGCGGACCTGCCTACCCCCGTCGAGCTGGTTCAACGCGCGCCGGAAGCGGACCGTTTCACCATGGCCTGTGGGATGTGTGTCGGTCCAGGGGCTACGCCGTGGTACGGCGTCGGGCGGGCGGGTGGGCAGTCCGGCGACGGCCGCCCGTCGGCCGCGACCGGGCCCACCTTCGGGGGCAGCGAAGCCCGGTTCGGACGGTTCCGCCCCGGCGCGGCGCGGCCGGGACCCCACCGGACGGGTGTGGCGCGGCCTCCGGCGGGGAACATGATCGGCACGCGGCGGCATGCCGGTGCGGAGCCCACAGATCGGGGGATCCGGGAGGGCGTCATGCGTCTTTCTTCATCCACCCACGGCCGTTTGGCGATGTGCCGGGCGGGGATCACCCCTCGACGGCTCCGGGCGGTTCTCCCGGCCCGGCCCACCGGATTTCCCGAGGCGACGGAATTCGCTGCGACCGGAGGATTCTCCGAGACCGGGGGATTCGCTGAGAAGGCCGGATTCGCCGCGGTGTCGGAATACGGACCGGAAAAGGAATGCTCCGTGTCGGATCGGCCTGTCCGTGCCGCGATGTCGTCGAGACTGGTCGAATGTCGTCGGGTCACTTCCGGGTGCGCGGTCACCGGTGTGCTCGTCACCGGGCTCGCGGTCGGCCTCGCCGTCGGGCTCGGCGCTCCTGCCGCGGCGCTGGCCGTGGCTGCGGCCCGCCCGGTCGAAGCCGTGCCGGCCGACACCGGGCCCGCCGATGCCGGGCCGATCGAGGCCTGCTCACCGAGGGATCTGCTCGCGGAGCTGACCGGCGCGCAGGGCGGCGCGGGCCAGGTGCACGCGGACCTCGTGCTGGCCAACCAGGGCAACAGGGCATGCTCCCTCGCCGGGTATCCGGCGGTCTTCCAGGTGGATGCGACCGGCGCCGCCGTGGGGGCGCCGGCGGTGGCCGACGGGCCGCGTGGCCCGTCAGTGATCCTTTGGCCAGGGCAGCGGGCCGCCGCGGGCCTCAGCGGGACCAGCGCGGGTCTCGTGGCGGGCCGGTCGGCCGGGGCGGAGGCCACCGGCATGTCGGTCATCCCGCCTGGCGGGGACGGTGTGCTCAAGGTCGCCGGGTTCACCGAGGCCGGCGGGTTCTCCGCGGGGGAGTGGGCCGCACTGCGCGTCACAGCGCTCCGGCCGTTCCCCGGCGACCCGATCCCTGACAACCCGATCCCCGACCACACGCCGATCCCCGACCACACGCTCACCGGGGCTCACCCGTCCACCTGACGTCGTGCCCGGCCACCGGTCCGGCCTGCGATCGGGTGCGCGCGGGTGCGGCGACGGCGACGTCCGCGGGGTCACCACTCTGCTCGTGGTGACCCCGCGGACCTCCCACGGCCCTGGGTCGAACGTCCGCGGAGCCGCGGGCGGCCTCGTGCCGCCCGGACTCCCGGAATCACCGCGGGGTCAGGCCGAAGGTGTAGAAGATGGACAGCGGCCAGGCGAGCGTCGCCACCGCCGCGGTGAAGAAATGACGCAGCGTCGCGCCGTCCCAGTCGGTCACGTCCCAGTAGTCCTGGCTGATGGTGATGATGAGGCCGATGGCCAGGTAGACGAGAAATCCGAGACTCACGCTGCTGTAGGCACGGGTGCGGACCCGGGTTGCCATCGGAGGCTCCTTCTTCGGTGGGGCTGGTTGTCCGTTGCGCTGGCGAATACCCGGTCGCGTCCGCTCTAATCCTCATGTCCCGGTTGACGTCACCTGGGGCAGTTCCGTCGCGCATTCGCGTGATGGGCGGTTCCGGGTGAGCCGGGTCGCACGTCCGGCCTGTGCGTTCAGGTGTAGGCGTCGAGTGCCAGGGAGACGGCGAGTCCGGTCGCGGCCGCGGCGACGATCCAGCGCATCAGCGGCGCCGGCAGGACCCGGACGATCCGGGGCCCGATCGCTCCGCCGGCCAGCAGCCCGGCGGCCAGCGGCACGGCGGCTCCCCACACGACCGATCCGAGCGCGGCGAAGAGGACGGCGGCCACCGCGTTCGAGAAGCCTGACGCGACGTTCTTCACAGCGTTGACCCGGGCGAGCGACTCCGGGATCGCGATCGCCATGATCGCCAGCAGCGCGACGCCCGCGCCCGCGCCGAAGTAACCGGTGTAGACCGCGACACCGAACACGGCGAGCAGCATTGCCGGGCGCTCGCCCCGGGCCGGGCCGCCGGCACCGCCATCCACGCCGGCACCCACGGCCGTGCCGGCACCGCCGCCGGCCGCGCTCATGATGCGCGGCGAGAGCAGGAGGAGCACGGCCGCGCCGAGGATCAGCCAGGGCACGACGAACTCGAAGGCCCGCGCGGGGGTGGTCAGCAGCAGGATCGCCCCGGCAGCCCCGCCCGCCAGCGTCGCCGCGCCGTAGCGGGCGACCCGCCGCGCCTGCCCGGCGAGCTCGGGACGTGAACCCGCGGCAGCGCCCAGCGCGACGCAGATGAGCGCGGCAGAGTTCGTCATGTTCGCGGCCTGCGGCTCGAGTCCCACCGCGAGCAGCGCCGGATAGGAGACGAGAGACGCCAGGCCCGCCACCGTGCTGGTGATCCCGGCGAGGACACCGGCCCCGAGCAACAGTGCGACGTCGGCCCCGGTCAGCGCGGCACCGCACCCACGGTCTGCAGCGCGATGCCGACATAGCGGGTGGCGATCTGCGTGGGGGACAGCTCGCCGGCCGGATTGTACCAGCCGGCGATGGCCTGGCACATCCCCAGCAGCGCGCGGGCGGTGTCCCGGGGGCTGTCGACCGTCATCTGACCGGTCGCCTTCCCGTCCGCGAGGATCTCGACGAGCAGGCTCTCGAGCTTCTTGCGCAGCGTCGCGTACCGGCGGCGGTTCACCGGCTCCAGGTAGCGCAGCTCGGTGTCCAGGTAGGCGAGGGCGAACCGGTTCGACATGAACAGGACGACGGCCTCGAGGAGCCGCGCGAACCTGGGCACCGGCCCGTCGTCGGCCTCGGCGACGGCCGCGCCGGCCCGCTCGTTGACCTCGGTGACGGTGATCTCGAGGAGCGCGACGAGGATGCCCTGCTTGTTCGCGTAGTGGTAGTACAGCGCGGGGACGGTCACCCCGGCCCGGCGGGCGATGTCGCGCACGGTGGTCCCGTGGTAGCCGTGCTCGTAGAAGGCGGCCAGCGCGCCGGCGAGGATGGGGTGCAGGTCCGGCGGGTCGTAACTGCGCCAGTCCACCGGCGATCCGCCGGCATGCTCCCGCCCCGGCGGGACCAGCTTGCGGGTACTTCCGCGGGCCGGCGCGGCCGGCGCGGCCTCGGCGAGCTCGGGACGCGCCCCCGCGCCCCGCCCCCCGGCTGCGTCCGGCCCGGCCCGGTTCAGCCCGCTGACGGTGGCTTCGCCCATTCGTCCAGGATCGCTGCCGGGTCGCCGACGACCGCGCGGCCCGGTAGCGCGGTGGCGCTGCGCGAGAAGCGCGGCGCGGGTGCCGCCTGGGCCATCCCGTCGGTGTGCACGACGGCGCCGCGGTCGGCCATGTGCGGGTGGTCCTGCACCTCGGCGAAGCTCAGCACCGGCGTGACGCAGGCGTCGGTGTCCGTGAAGATCTCCGTCCACTCGTCGCGGGTGCGGGCGGCGAAGGCCTTGGTGAAGGCGTCCCGCAGCACCGGCCACCCGGTCGGGTCGAACTGGTCGGGCAGGCCCGCGTCGGCGAGACCGAGCACCTCCAGCAGCCGGGCGTAGAACTGCGGCTCCAGCGGCCCGACGGCCACGAAACGGCCGTCGGCGCAGGTGTAGGTGTCGTAGAACGGCCGGCTGCCGTCGAGCAGGTTCACCCCGCGCTCATCGGACCAGTCCCCGAACCCGTGCCAGTCGCCCATGCCACGCCAGGCCCACATCATCTGCACCAGGACGTTGGTGCCGTCCACGATCGCCGCGTCGATCACCTGGCCCTCGCCGGACCGCTCGCGTTCCAGCAGCGCGGAGAGGATCCCCACCAGCAGGAACATCGAGCCGCCGCCGTAGTCCCCGACGAGGTTCAGCGGCACCGGCGGGCGCTGCCCGGCCTCGCCCATGGCATGCAGCGCACCGGTCAGCGAGATGTAGTTGATGTCGTGACCGGCGCGGTTGGCCAGCGGGCCGGTCTGCCCCCACCCGGTCATCCGCGCGTAGACCAGGCGGGGGTTGCGGGCCTGGCAGTCCGCCGGGCCGAGGCCGAGCCGCTCGGTCACGCCCGGCCGATAGCCCTCGATGAGCACGTCGGCCCGCTCGACCAGGCCCAGCACCTGCTCCCGTCCGTCGGCGGAGCGCAGGTCCACCCGGACGATGCGCCGACCGCGCAGCTGGAGGTCGTCGGGCCCGTCGTCCAGCTCGGGACGTTGGATCCGCACGACGTCCGCGCCGAGGTCGGCGAGGATCATCGCGCCGTGCGGGCCGGGGCCGATGCCGGCGAGCTCGACGACCCGCAATCCGCTCAGCGGACCGGTCACGCTTCCTCCAGAGATGCCTGCGGAGATGCCTGCTGCGGGACGGCCGACGCCGACGCCGACGCCGACGCCGACGCCAGTGTCAGCGTTGTCAGAGGCGTTCGATGATGGTGGCGTTGGCCATGCCGCCACCCTCACACATGGTCTGCAGGCCGTAGCGCCCGCCGGTGGCCTCCAGGTAGTTGACCATCGTCGCCATCAGGCGGACGCCCGAGCCGCCCAGCGGGTGGCCCAGCGCGATCGCACCACCGCGCGGGTTGAGCCTGGCCGGGTCGGCGTCGAACTCCTTCGCCCAGAACAGCGGGACGGACGCGAACGCCTCGTTGACCTCGTAGGCGTCGATGTCGTCGATCCGCAGGCCGGACCGGGCGAGGATCTTGCGGGTGGCCGGGGCCGGGCCGGTCAGCATGATCAGCGGCTCGCTACCGGCGAGGGCGAAGGCGTGGAAGCGGGCCCGCGGGCGCAGCCCGAGCTCGACGGCCTTCGACTCGCTCATGATCAGAGCGGCGGACGCGCCGTCGGTCAGCGGGGAGGAGTTGCCCGGGGTGATGTGCCAGCCGATCTCCGGGAACCGCTGCGCGAACTGCTCGGTGTAGAAGGACGGCTTGAGGGCCGCGAGACCCTCGGCCGTGGTGGTCGGCCGGACGGTCTGGTCGACGGTGTGCGTGAACGTGCTGCCGTCCGGCGCGAGCGCCTCGACGGGGACGATCTCGTTGTCGAAGCCGCCGGCCTCGGCCGTCGCCGCGGCCCGCTGGTGCGACAGCGCGGAGAACTCGTCGAGCTCCTCGCGGGTCAGCTTCCAGCGGGCGGCGATCAGCTCGGCGCCGATGCCCTGGTTGGCCAGGCCCTCGGGGTAGCGGGCGATCATGCCCGGCCCGCGCGGGTCCTTCCCCGCCGCCGCGAAGCGCATCGGGATCCGGCTCATCGACTCGACGCCGCAGGCCACCACGACGTCGTAGGCGCCGGCCATCACGCCCTGCGCGGCGAAGTGCAGCGCCTGCTGGCTGGAGCCGCACTGCCGGTCGACGGTGGTCGCCGGCACCGACTCGGGGTAGCCGGCGGAGAGCACCGCACTGCGGCCGATGTTCGCCGACTGCTCACCGGCCTGGCCGACGCACCCGGCGATGACGTCGTCGATGAGCGCCGGGTCGAAGTCGTTCCGGCTGGTCAGCGCCTTCAGCGTCGTGGCGAGAAGCTCCACGGGGTGGGTCTCGGACAGCGCGCCGCCCGGCTTGCCCCGCCCTGAGGGGGTGCGCACGACGTCGACGATGACTGCGTTCTCCATGGGACTCCCTCACCGGCCGCCGGCACGATGCTTCTCTAGCGCTCGCTCAGTGCGACTTCTCGGACGTTACGAGCGCCCCGTCTCCAGGGTCAAGGAGTACGCCAGCGGGCCGCCGACCACGTGGGGTGCGCGGCGTCGTCACCGCTCACGGGCCGGACTGCTCGCGGACCGGAGTGTCGTTGCCCCGGCGCAGCACCCGCAGGCCGCGGCCGTCGGGCCGCCAGGTCTCGATGACCATCTCCTGGTCGTCCATCCAGATACGGACGATCTCGGTGATCCGTACGCGGAACAGGTCGAACGGGGTCGGCGGATCAACCTCCTCGACGAAGCGCCGGCGCGTGTCCGGATCGTCCACCCACTCGGCCCGGCCGGCGATCCGGACGTCCCCGCCGTGCATGTCGGTTCCGGGGCCGGGGTTCGCGTGCAGCGCGAACCGCTGGTCGCGGAGCAGGTCGTCCGACTTGCGCGCGCCCGGCATCCCGCCCAGCCACAGCTCGCCCAGGCGGAACTCGGCCTCGAGCCCGCTGACCCGGGGCGAGCCGTCGGCCCGCAGTGTCGCCAGCACGTGATGACGGAAGGTTCCGAACCGCTCGCGTACCGTCCGGGTGAACTCGGGCTCGGTGGCCTCCACCTCGCCCCAGCTCACGCCCGCCGCGTCCGTTCCCGGGCCGGCCGGCCGCTCCGTCGTGCTCGTGCTCGTGCTCGTGTTCGGCTTCGTGGTTGTGCTCGTGTCCGTCGTCATGGGCCCATCGTCGCCGCGGACCCTGACATCTTCTGTCCGGGTCCGCGGTTACCTTCGGTCAATGCGCTCCAGCCGGCTGATGGCTCTGCTGCTCCATCTGCAGGCGCATGGCCGGGCCACGGCGGGGGAGCTCGCCGCCCAGTTCGAGGTGTCCGTCCGTACCGTGCGCCGGGACGTGGCCGCGCTCGCCGAAGCGGGTGTCCCACTGTGGTCTGAGCCCGGCCCGCACGGCGGGATCCGTCTTGTCGAGGGCTGGCGGACGAACCTGGACGGGCTGACCGGCGACGAGGCGTCCGCGCTGCTCCTCGCCGGGGCGGGCGGGGACGTGCTCGGCGGCCTCGGCCTCGAGACGGTCGCCGCGGCCGCGCAGACCAAGATCCTCGCGACGCTGCCGCCGGAGTTGCGGGCACGGGCGGGCCGGGTCCGGGAACGCTTCCACCTCGACGCGCCGGGCTGGTTCGGCTCCGAGGAGCCCGTGCCGCACCTCGCGGTCGTCGCGGGCGCGGTCTGGTCCGGGCAGCGGATCACCGTCCGTTACGGGCGGCCCGACCGGACGGTGGAGCGTTCTCTCGAGCCGCTGGGCCTCGTTCTCAAGGCCGGTGTCTGGTATCTCGTGGCCCGCGGCGGGTCCGCCGTCCGCAGCTACCGGATCGGCCGGATCATCGAGGCTGCGGTCCGAAGCGGGCCGGAGGGCCGCTTCACCCGGCCCGCCGACTTCCACCTGGCGCGGTGGTGGGCGTCGTCGAACGAGGACTTCGCGCGCTCGCTGCTGCGCTGGCCGGCGCGGCTGTCGCTGTCCCCGCGAGGCCTGCGGAGCCTGCCCGGAGTGCTCGGCCCGCTGGCCGGCCAGCGGGCGCTGGCCACGGCCGGCGAGCCCGACGCGGATGGCTGGCGGGAGGTGGAGGTCTGGTTCGAGGGCCCCGATGTCGCCGAGAGCCAGCTCTGGGCATTCGGCCCGCACGTGCGGGTACTCGCCCCCGACTCCCTGCGCGAGGCCCTCGCGCGGACGGCACAGCAGGCGGCGGCGAACAACGGCGCTCCGAAGTCCGGCTGAGCCGCCCGCCGCACCGGCCCCGCTCCGCGCCCGCGCTGGCCGGCCGCGCCGCGCTGCTCGCCCGCGCTGCACCTGCGGCCCGGGGCGCGGGAGTGGTACCTCGGCTGGCTCGGGGAGCATCACCCCGACCTCCTCCCGCTGTACCGATCCCTCTACGGCGGGGGCTCCCACGCGCCGCGGGCCTACAGCGAGCGGATCTCCGCCCTGGTCCGGGACCTGGCCCGCCGGTACGGCATCGCCGGTGCCGCCGCGCCGGCCGCCTCACCGGCCTCCTCTCGGTGGGCGCCGGCGGAGGCACGTGGGGTGCGTGGGACGAATGGGGTGCGGGGTGGGCGTGCGGCGGTCATCCGCCGTGGTCCGACACGTGCCGTTACGGCGGTGTCCGCGGCGGTGGCCGGCCGGGCGCCGCTGGAGGAGCAGCTCCTCCTGCCCGGCTTCGGTTCCTGACCGGGCCGCTCGTTCCCCACCGCGCGGGCTCGGGCCGCCCGCGTTCCACGCTGCGTGATTCTTCTGTCGAACTGCGGGTGCGGCACGTAATGCGGTGTCGGGCCTTACCCGCGCCGAATCCTGGCTTATGACTGATCGTCCTGCGCAACCGGTGGGGAATCACCTCTTGTGGGCAGGGATCGGCAGGAAACCCGGCCGGTGAGTGCCGAGAACCGACGTCCGAAGGTTCGGCGCTGGGGGTCGGCGGCGGCTGCCGGGCGGCTGGCACCAGCGTCGCCAGCACCTGCGAGGGTCACGCGGGACGGGCGACCGTGTCGGTCGTGACCTGGCGCGGGATCGTGACAAGTCGGCCCGGGGATCGCTCGTCCTCCCTGCGCCAGTAGCCGCCGTCGGAGCGCAAGCCGGCCTCGCCGGGGGCCAGGCATCGTCCGCTGTCGCGGTGCGCGTCGAAGCCGGCGTACCCGACGAAGGTCTCGTGGCAGGTCGGGCAGTGCGCCGCGGTCAGCGCCGTCCAACGCACATCGCAGCGACCGCATCCGATGAGCGTCGGACGGTCGTAGTCGATGTCGCGGCCGGCCAAGAGCCACCCCCCCTCGTGTTTGCGGACGAATCCGCACTTCGCGCGGCCCGTCGCCGTCGAGCCGATTCTTTACGCTTGCCCAGTACTCCGGGCCGCATATGCGGGATCGACCGTAACGATTTCGTCGGCCGGGCAACCATGCGGGGGGCTACCAACGGGCGAGTCTGCCAAGAATATTACTCTTCGTATCCGTATGAATCCAAATAGTGTGTGGTGTCGAGAGGGTCGCCGCGGGCCCGCCGCCGTGCCCGCGGCGCGCGTCGTGGGGGTCAGCGGGCGCGCAGCGCGTCGAGGGGCGAGAGCCCCCCGGGCGTCGGCGGTCGGACAGGATGCCACCCGGGTTCGGAGTACCGTTCGCCACGCCGCCAGTGGACGAGCGCGGTGCGGTCGAGCGGGTCCAGGTCGATCTGGAGCTCGCCCAGCGGCCGCCAGCAGGTCTGGATCGCCTCCGGCGCGCCCTCGCCGGCCGCGCCCGGGCCGACGGCATCGTCCCAGCAGTGCGCGGTGAAGTACAGGGACACCCGCTCCTCGCCGGCGAGCCGGTGGTGCGCGGCATGGGCGAGGGTCAGCTCCGCCTCGTCGGCCCGGAGGCCGGCGATTTCCGCGGCCAGGCGCACGGCCGTCTCCCGTGCGGGTTCGCCCAGTCGTAGCGGCGCGCCGGGCAGGTACCACACCGGCGCCGGTGGCTCCGGCCGGCGTGCGCCCGCCGACGACCGTGGCTGCCGGGGCGTGGTGTCACGGGCCGTCGTGGCGTCACGCGCGGTCCTGGCATCGCAGGTGGTCCTGGTGTCACGGGCGGTTCTGGTGCCACGGGTGGTGAGGAGCACCGCGTCGTCCATGACGATGATCAGGTGTAGGTCGACCGGGAGACAGAGAGAACGCGACGGATACAAGGTCAACTACCGGCGCGTACCGTGCCGGCCCCGCGAGTGGCGTACATGTCGGGCCCTCGCTGCCGGTCGTCCTTCAGCCGTGGCGGCTGCCCCGTGAACGGCGGCCTGATCAAGGGTCAACACTGCCTCCACGGACGATCTCGCACGGTTTCCAGCACTTCAGGCTGAGAACAGATCATCGAGGTCTGAACGTGCAGTTGCAAGACCGCGGATGCAGAAACCGATGCAAGGGGCCACTGCACGTGCGTCCGGGCACCTTCGTCCGGGCTGATCAGGCCGTCTCGGGAGCCGGTCAACTCCGGCCGCGATACATCCGCATCGTCAGGGGGCCGAACACGGTGAGCAGAAGCGCGCACGACAGCGCGACCCATCCGAGCTGCTCAGCCGTGGCGACGCCGTGCATCAGCCCGCGGGAGGCGTTCGTCGTATGGGTGATCGGGTTGACGTCGACGAAGGCCTGGAGCCACCCGGGCAGCGTCTCCTGCCGCACGAAGATGTTGCTGACGAAGGTCAGTGGAAAAAGAATCATCATGCTCACGCCCATCACCGAGTTCGGGGTGCGCAGCACCATCGCCAGCACCGTCCACACCCAGGTGAGGCTGAACGAGAAGGCGATGACGACGGCCACCGCGGCCAGGACGCCGAGCGCGCCCCCCTCCGGCCGGAAACCGATCGCCAGCCCCAGTGCGAGGATGAGGACGGCGGCGATCGAATAGCGGAACACGTCGCCCAGCAGCGCTCCGACGAGTGCGGACGGCTGCCAGATCGGCAGTGACCGCAACCGGTCGAAGACGCCCTTGGTGATGTCGGTGTTGACGGTCACCCCGGTGTAGACCGTGATCATCACGATCGCCTGGACGAGGATTCCGGGCAGCAGGAACTGCACGTACTCCTGCGTCGACCCGGCGAGCGCGCCGCCGAACAGATAGGTGAACATCAGGGTCAACATGATCGGGAAGACGGTCACGTCGAAGAGCTGCTCGGGCACATGTCTGATCTTCAGCAGGGCCCGCCAGCCGAAGGTGAGCGAGGCCGCCAGCGGGGTGGGCCGCGCCGGGCGGGCACCGGTCGCGAGCACCGCGCGCAGATCCGGCGGCACGGCCGCCCCGGCCGCCGGCGGCCTTGTGCCCGCACCGGAGCCCGTGCCCGTGGCGCCTGTTCCGGCGGTGCCTGCGCTGGTGGTGGCTGTCCCGGCGGCGCCTGTTCCGGCGGTGGTCGTCTCGGCGGCGGTCATGCGACCCTCGCTCCGTTCATGTCGGTGGTGGTCTCGGTGGGGGTGGGCGCGCCGTCATCGGCCGGATGGCCGGTGAGGGCGAGGAAGACCTCGTCCAGGCTCGGCTGGCCGAGCGCGAACTCGGTCAGCTCGATGCCCGCGCGGTTCAGCCCCGCCAGCGCCTCCGCCACGGGCTCGCCGTCCGAGACCCGGGCGGAGAGCGCCACCTGGTCCGACTCGTACCGGACGGGGACGCCCAGTGCGCCGGTGAGCAGGCGCTCGGCGTCCGCCCGCTGCTCGGGCAGGCGGACGCGCACGTGGAGGGTGCCCGAGCCGACCGAGGACTTCAGCTCGCCCGGAGTGCCCTCGGCGATCACTCTTCCGTGGTCGATCACCGCGATCCGGTCGGCGAGCTGGTCGGCCTCGTCCAGGTACTGGGTGGTGAGGATGACGGTCGTGCCACCGGCGACCAGCGCCCGGACGATGTCCCACACCTGGGCACGGCTGCGCGGGTCGAGGCCGGCGGTCGGCTCGTCGAGGAACATCAGGTCGGGGGTGACGACGAGGCTCGCGGCGATGTCCAGCCGGCGGCGCATCCCGCCCGAGTAGGTCTTGGCCATGCGCCCCGCTGCCTCGGTCAGACCGAAGGCCTCGACGAGTGCCGCGGCGCGCGCCCGCGCGGCGGACCGGTCGTGGCCGAGCAGGCGGGCCAGCAGGATGAGGTTCTCGGTGCCGGTGAGATCCTCGTCCACGGACGCGTACTGGCCGGTCAGGCAGACCCGGCTGCGCACCGCCGCCGCGTCGGTGACAACGTCGTGGCCCAGGACCCGCGCGTAGCCGGCATCCGGGCGCAGCAGGGTGGCGAGCATGCGGATCGTCGTCGTCTTGCCGGCACCGTTCGGCCCGAGCACCCCGTAGACGCTGCCGGCCGCGACGTGCAGGTCGAGCCCGTCGACGGCGCGGGTGCCGCCGAAGGTCTTCACCAGGCCCACGGCCTCGACGGCGGGCGGGGAATGTGTGTTCATCACGCCTCCGGAACGTGTTGTCTGGCTGCGGCTGCGGCTGCGGCTGCAGCCGCAGCCGCCGAGCGACGGGCGGGTGCCAGGCGGCCACCGGCCAACTTGCTGAGCACGGTAGGCGCGACCTCCGACAGTTCGGCTCGGCCGCCGCCGGGGGTGCCGAAAGGCCCCACGCGGTGAGCCTGTGCGGTATCCGTCTCCGTGCTGGTCGTGGCCCGGTCGGCAGCGCGCCCACCTGGGACGGGACGCCCGGGCCCGGTCCGTCCGGCCGTCCCGGAGGCGAGCGATCGGGGCTGGCGGCGCGCTGATATTCGATAGCGTCTGTAGACCATGGACCCGTGGCCCGAGGGCGTCGGCGGCGATCACCGTCTCGGCGGCGATTCCGGTGCCGCCGGTGCCGCCGGTGCCGCCGGTGCCGCTGGTGCAGCTGGCGGTGCCGGCACCGGCGCCGGAATCGACGAGATCCGGGAGATCCACAAAATTCAGCAGATCCGGGAAATACGCGAGATCCAGGAGATCCTGACGGCTCGGGACGTCGAGGAGACCACCGAGAGCCTCAAGATCATGGACGTCCCGGACGCGTTCGACGAGTTCGGCGCGGAGCGCCCCGGCCGGCTCGAGCTGGACGAGCTGATGGCGCAGCTCGTCGAGCGCGCGCATGAGGTGATGACCACCCAGGGCCGGCTGCGCGGCCTGCTGCGGGCGCACCGCGCGGTCGCCGCCGACCTGAGCCTGGAGGTCGTCCTCCGGCGGATCGCGGAGGCCGCCTGCGAGCTGGTCGACGCCCGCTACGGCGCGCTCGGCGTGATCGCCCGCGACGGCCGGCTCGAACAGTTCATCCACGTCGGGATGGACGCCGATCTGGTCGGCCGGATCGGCCACCTGCCTCGCGGCGAGGGGGTGCTCGGGCTGCTGACCGCCGAGCCCCGAGCCGTCCGCCTCGACGACATCGCCGCGCACGAGCACGCGGTCGGCTTCCCGCCCGGCCACCCGCCGATGCGCACGTTCCTCGGCGTCCCGATCAAGGTCCGCAGCGAGGTCTTCGGGAACCTCTACCTGACCGAGAAGCGCGGCGGGCGCCGTTTCACCGCGCAGGACGAGGAGCTCGTCCTGGCCCTCGCCGCGAGCGCCGGCGTGGCGATCGAGAACGCCCGGCTGTTCGGTGCGGCGCAGCGCCGCCAGCAGTGGCTGCAGGCATCCGCGGACATCATGCGCCACCTGCTGGCGGACGGGCCGGAGCCGCTCACGCTGATCGTCGCGCGGGCCCGCGAGGTCGCCGACGCCGATCTGGCGTGCGTCCTGCTCGCCGCCGGGGCGACCGAGGAGCTGCTCGTCGACGCGGCCGACGGCCCGCAGGCCGACCGCCTCCTGGGCGAGTCCGTGCCGACGGCCGGAACCCTCGCCGGCCGGGCGGTCGCGGCCGGGCGGCCCCTGCTGGTCGACGACGCCGCGGCCGAGCCGGGCGTCACCGGCTTCGGCGGCCTCGACATCGGCCCGCTGATGGTCATCCCCCTGGTCGGGGCGCAGGTCGGGACGGGCGCGGTCGTGCTGGCCCGGGGGCCCGCGGGCCGGCCGTTCGCCGACGGCGATCTGGACATGGCGGCGACGTTCGCCGGGCATGTGCAGGTCGCCCTCGGCCTGGCCGCGTCCCGGGCCACCCGTGACCGGCTGCTCGTCCTGGAGGACCGCGACCGGATCGCCCGTGACCTGCACGACCACGTCATGCAGCGGCTCTACGCCGTCGCGCTGGGCCTGCAGGGGATGGCGGCCGCCGAGGACCGCCCGCAGTCCGCCGGCCGGCTCGCCACCTACGTCGACGACCTCGACGCGACCATCCGGGAGATCCGCTCGACGGTCTTCGAGCTGCGCGGGCGGCGCAGCACTGGCGGGCCGGGCGTGCGGGCCCGCCTCGGCGAGATCGTCGAGGAGGTCGCCGAGGCGCTCGGCTTCAGCCCGCGCCTGCGGGTGGACGGCCCGCTCGACACCGCGCTGGAGGGGAACATCGCCGACCATCTCCTCGCCGTCGCGCGGGAGAGCCTGTCGAACGTGGCGCGCCACGCCCGCGCCAGCCGGGTGGAGCTGTCGGTCACCGTCGGCCAGGGCTGGCTGTGCGCCGAGGTCACCGATGACGGGGTCGGGCTGGGCGACACCGGCCGGCGCAGCGGCCTGCACAACCTGCGCAGCCGCGCCGAGGAGCTCGGTGGGACCTTCGACATCGCCCCCGGCCCGTCCGGCGGCACCCAGCTGCGCTGGGCGGTCCCGCTGCCGTAGCCCGCCGGCCGCTCGAGCCGGGCCCCGCGGTGGACGTCCGGCGCCGGACGTCCGGGCTGTCGTCGACGGGTCCGAGGACCATCGCGGGGGGGTGCAAAGGACCTCCCGGTCCGTGCCCTCGGAGGGACCAACAGGGGGGTCGCGCGCGGCACGATGGTTCCGGGTGAGACGGACCATCGACAGGACAGCGGCGATCGGATCCCGGCGGCGGGGGCGGCGGTGTCCGGTGCGCAGGAGGTGCCATGCCGGCTGACCAGAAGACCGCGGCGTCGGTCCCGGCCGATCTGTGGTCTCGCCCGACCGGCGAGACGCGGGTCGTCGAGACGGGGAGCGCGGTCCTCTGCCTGCACGGTGATCGTGTCTACAAACGGAAGAAACCCGTTGAGCCGGGGCTCCTCGACCTGCGGAGCCGGGCGGCCCGGCTGGCGGCCTGCCGCGCCGAGGTGGAGCTGAACCGGCGGCTCGCTTCCGACGTGTACCTGGGGGTCGCCGACGTCCTCGGCGACGGCGGCGAGGTGTGCGACCATGCCGTCGTCCTGCGGCGAATGCCCGCCGGCCGCCGGCTCTCCGCGCTGGTGCGCCACGCGGACCGCGTCGACGACCAGCTCCGCGCCGTCGCGCGGGCGGTCGCCGCGTTCCACGAGCGGTGCGGGACGTCCGAGGTGATCGGCCGTTCCGGCGACGCCGAGGCTGTCGCGGGGCAGTGGAAGGAGGCGCTCGGCGGCCTCGAGCCCTTCCAGGGGAAGGTCATCGACGCCGACGTCGTCGACGAGATCGGGCGGCTGGCGCTGCGGTACCTGGCCGGCCGCGGCCCGCTGCTGGCCGAGCGCCGGCGCGCCGGGCGGATCCGCGACGGCCACGGCGACCTGCGGGCCGAGAACATCCACTGCCTCGACGACGGCCCGCGCATCCTGAACCGGGTCGAGTCCGACCCGCGGCTGCGGGCCGGGGACGTCCTCGGCGACGTCGCCGTTCTGGTGATGGACCTGGAGCGGCTCGGCTCGCCCGAGGACGCCGAGCGCCTGATGCGCTGGTACCGTGACTTCTCCGCGCAGGCCCATCCGCCTTCGCTCGAGCACTTCTACATCGCCTACCGGGCCTTCACCGAGGCCCGGGTGACCTGCCTGCGGTACCGGCGGATCCTGGCCGAGGCGGGGGCGGAGGCCGGCCCGGGCCCGGGCGCCGAGGCCGGCGAACGGGCCCGGCGGCTCGCCGACATCGCCTACCGGCACCTGCGCCGGGCCCGGGTACGGCTGGTCCTGGTCGGCGGCCTGCCCGGCACCGGGAAATCGACCCTCGCCCGTCGGCTCGCCGACGCGGACGACGGCCGCCTGCTGCTGCGCTCCGACGCCGTGCGGGCGGAGCTCGCCGCCGACGGCCACGTCGATCCGGACACCCCCGGTAGCGGGCCTGCCATCCCGGAGCGGCCCGCCGTGCCCGCGGACCTCGGCGCGTCCTTCATCTGGCCGTTGTCCTCGGAGATCACCGCGCGGACCTACACGGTGCTGCTGTCCCGTGCCCGCCGGGCACTGGAACGCGGCGAGACGGTGATCATCGACGCCTCCTGGTCGGACGGCCGCCACCGCGCGGCGGCCGCGCGGCTGGCGCGCGAGACGGCCGCGGAGTTCCTCGAGCTGCGCTGCGTGACCTCACCGGAGGTCGCGGCCACGCGGCTGACCCGCCGGGACTCCGCCAGCGACCCAGCTGGCGCCACGTCCGCGGTACACCGCGCGATGAGCTCGTGGGCGGAGCCGTGGCCGACCGCCAGGGTGATCCAGACGACCGTGCCGGTCGCCGAGGTGTTCCACGCCGCCGAGCGCTGCATTGCCTGACGGGCGTCCGGCGGGCCTGACGGCCGCTTTCAGGCGCTGCCGTCAGGCGTGGCGACGCGCGGCGTACACGGCGGCCTGCGTGCGGCTGCTCAGGCCCAGCTTGTCGAGGATCGACGAGACGTAGTTCTTCACGGTCTTCTCGGAGAGGTGCAGCCGGCCGGCGATCTGGCGGTTGGTCAGGCCCTCGGCGATCAGGACCAGGATCTCCCGCTCCCGGGTGCCCAACACCGCCGAGGCCCGGCCCACGTCGCTTCCCTCCCGGAGCCGGGCGAGGACCCTGGCGGTCACGGCCGGGTCGAGCAGGGAGCCGCCGGCCGCGATGGTCCGGATCGCGCCCACGAGGTCGGTGCCGCGGATCTGCTTGAGCAGGTAGCCCGCCGCCCCTGCCATGATCGCGGCGAAGAGCGCGTCATCGTCGTCGTAGGACGTGAGGATCAGACAGCCGACCTCGGGGCAGGCCGCGCGGATGTCCCGGCAGACGTCGATGCCGCTGCCGTCCTCCAGCCGGGCGTCGAGCAGCGCGACGTCCGGCCGCAGGCGGGGGACGAGGGCGGCCGCCTCGGACCCGGTCGACGCCTCGCCCACGACCTCGATGCCGCCGGCGTCACTGAGCACCTCGCGGACCCCACGACGGACGATCTCGTGGTCGTCAAGGAGGAAGACCCGTACCGTGGGTAGCTCTCGTACTGAGTTCATCTCTCGTGCCGTGTGAATCCCCCGTACCGTGTGCGTCCCCGCAGCGTCCATTCGGGCAACAATAGCCGCGGTGCGGCGCTTTCCGGTCACCGAGCGACGGCGGACCGCAACGAGACACGCGTCCGCCCCGGGGCCGGGGGAGCCGGCGCCCGGGCGGGCATAAGGATGCTCGGAGCAGACAGACGGGAGAGGTCATGGTCGACACCGCGGTACGCCTGACGGAGGACGACGCCCGCGCGATCGTGGCGCAGGCCACGCTCGCGCCGTCGATCCACAACACCCAGCCCTGGCGGTGGCGCTTCGACGCCGACGGTCTGCACCTGTTCGCCGATCCCGAGCGGTTGCTGCACGTCGCCGACCCGGAGGGACGCCAGCTCCTGGTCAGCTGCGGGGCCGCCCTGACCTTCGCCCGGCTCGCCGCGCGCTCGCGCGGCCTGCTCCCCGTCGTGGCCCTCGGCCCGCTCGACGACGGCGCCCCGCCGTCCGCGGACGTCCCGCTGGCCACGATCGCCGTAGCGGACCGCCGCCCGCCCGCGCCGGCCGAGGCGGAGCTGGCGGCTGCGATGTCCAACCGGCACACCGACCGCCGTCCGTTCCTGACAGGGGAGCGGGGGCGGCTCGGGGCCGACGACCTCGCCGCGCTGCGCCGCGCCGCCGAGGCGGAGTCGGCCTGGGTGCGGTTCGTGGAGAGCGCGGACGCCCGGGTCGAGACGTCGGTCCTGCTCTCCCGCGCGGACTGGCAGGAGGCCCACGATCCCGCCTACACCGAGGAACTGAGGCACTGGAGCCGCACCTCGCCGCAGGCACGCGACGGCATCCCCCGCGAGGCCGTCGTCGGTGGCGCGGCGACGCGCCAGTCCGAGTTCGTCCTGCGGGACTTCGACGTGGTCGGCGGCCTCGAACCGGCCGGCGCGGCCGGTTCGTCCGAGCCGGCGGTGGAGCGGCTGGCGGTGGAGCGGCCGACGGTCGTCGCCATCGGCACCGACTCGGATCGGCCCACCGACCGGCTGCTCGCCGGCGGTGCGACGGGCCGGGTGCTGCTCACGGCGACGGCGCGCGGGCTCGCCGCCTCACCGCTGGGGCAGGTGCTGGACGTCTCCGCCATCCGCGAGCTGATGCGTTCGGCGACCGGGGGCATCGGTCACGTGCAGATGCTGCTGCGGCTGGGCCGCCCCGACCCCGAGCAGCCGCCGCTGGCGGCCACCCCCCGGCGGCCGGTCGAGGAGATCCTCGACATCGCCTGATCCGCGCGGACCGGCAAGGATGGGCGCCATGGACGTGACAGTCGTCGACAACCCCCCGGCCGGCCGGTTCGAGGCCAGAACTCCGACCGGGGAGGTCGCGGGGTTCGCCGAGTACACGCGGTCGAGCTCGCGAATCATCTTCACCCACACCGAGGTCGATCCGGCCCACAAGGGCACCGGCGTGGGCTCCGCGTTGGCTGCTGGGGCGCTCGATTCGGCGCGCGCCCAGGGCTTGGCCGTCATCCCCCGGTGCCCGTTCATCAAGGCCTACATAGATCGGCATCCCGCGTACGCGGACCTGGTACGACGGCCCTCCACCTCCTCACCCGCGCCCACGAGCCGGCACCAGGAGCCGGGCCGACAGCGGGGCCCTGACCAGCGCTGAGGCCCTGACCAGCGCTGAGGGGCTGACCAGCATCGGGCGGCGGGCCAGCGCCGGGGCCCCGGCGGACACCGGGGCCCCGGCCGCCTTCTCGAGGAGGGGACGTCCACCGCGCGTCGGGGATACAGCGCGCGGGAGGTCGCGTCAGGCCGAGGTGACCCCGACCGGGGCGTGGGTCAGCCCGGGGAAGACCGTCCCGAGCTGCTCCTGGGACATCCCGAGCCAGCGGATCACGTCGCCCAGGACGTTGCGGTAGTCGTTCAGGACGGGCACCGCGCCGTCGTCCAGCTGGTCGGGCGCGAGGCCCGTCCACTTGCCGTGCACCCCGCCGACCGCGCCGCCGCCGATCACGAACATGACGCCGCCGCCGCCGTGGTCGGTCCCGCCGTTTCCGTTGGTGTCCGCGCGCCGGCCGAACTCCTGGATGGTGACCAGGGTGACGTCGGCGGCCTGCGGGCCGAGGTCGGCGAAGAACGCCGCGATCGAGTCGCCCTGCCGCTTCTGCAGCGTCGCCAGGCTGCCGGTCACCCCGCCCTGGCCGACATGGGTGTCGTAGCCCCCGGTCTCCATCGCCGCGACCCGGAGCCCGGTCCCGGATTTGATCAGGCGGGCGACGTCCCGTAGCGCTCGGCCCAGGCCCTCGTCGGGGTAGGTCACGCCGTCGGCCGGGGTGTAGGGCTTGGCCGCGATCTGCTTGCCCTCGGCTAGCGCGGCCAGGGTCGTCGCGACGCCGCGGGCGTAGGGGCGGCCGGCGTCGGGGCCGGCGAAGAGCGCGCCGAGCGCGGTGGCCGTCGCGGTCTCCTCGGCACCCTGGCCCCAGCCGTTCGCCTTGAAGTTGTCGATGCCGTTGAGGGTCAGGGCCTCGGCGGAGCCGAGGTAGGAGGTCGGCAGCGAGCCGCCCTCCTGGATCCCGCGGAACGCCGAACCCGGGCTCAGGACGCTCAGCAGGCGGGCAAGATAACCGCTGTTCTGGCCGGCACCGCCGATCTCGAGGTTGAACGTGTCCTGAAAGTGGCTGCGTGAGTTGTCGAGCAGCCCCGCGGCGGGAACCGCCGCCACCTTCCCGGCATCCAGCAGCGGCTTCAGCGACGCGTACGCGGGATGCAGGCCGAACGTCCGATCCATCGGGATGAGCTGGCCCGTCGGGATGGCGATGTCGGCGCGCAGGCCCGCGTAGTTCGGGTCCGCGCCCGGCACCAGTGCGTTCAGGCCGTCCATCCCGCCGCGCAGCGAGATCACGACCAGGGTTCGGCCGGGGGTGTCGGCGAAGGCCACGCGGATCGGCAGCACGGAGGCGACGCCGGCCGTGATGCCGACGGCGCCGGCCGCCGCGAGAACTCCGCGCCGGCTGAGCGTGCACTGGTCGGCCGCAGGTAGATTCTTTACCATCGGTCGGCCGCCTATCCGTAGACGTGGTAGGGGGAGTCGAGAATGAGCGAGCCGAGCTGGCCGACGAGATACTCGTTGTCCGCCGGCTTCCGCGACCCGCGGTCACCGAGGAATGTCGCCAGTGCCGCGCCGTGCTCGGGCGCGAGCGGCTGGAACACGAGCCGCCGGGCCAGCACGTCCACCACCTCGGCCATGGCGGCCGGTGGCGCGTCCCCGAGCAGGCTGTTCACCGCCGGGGTTCCCAGACCCTTCGGATACCACCCGTTGAGAAGGTTCCGGTGCATGTTCCACCGGCCGATCGTGGCTGACGCCGAAACCCATCGCTCCGCCCGCAGCGGATATCCGTCCGGAGCCGGCCACGCCAGCGGTGCCATTCCCATGTCGTTGGCCATCCAGTACAGCGCGACGACGGGTTCGGTGCCCGAGGCCGGCGGGCCGATCCCGAGAACGCGCAGCGTGGCGACGATGTCCTCCAGCGGCCGGCGGGTGCGCAGGCCCACTGCCTGGCCGAACTCGGCGGAGGTGAACAACGCCTTCAGTACCGGTGCGATCGCGGTGTCGTTCGCCAGGTAGGTCTGCGCCAGCATGTCGCAGAGGGACTGCGGCGGATCGTCCGCGACGAAATAGGTCGCCAGCTTGCGGGTGAGGTACGCGGCGGTCGCCGGGTGATGCGCCAGATGGTCCAGGTAGGCCTTCATCACGGCCTCCCCACCCTCGGCGGAGCCGTTCGGCGAGGAGAAGTCCAGCACCTGGACCGGGCCGACGTAGTGGTCTTTCGACTTGAACGCGTACTTCTTCGACTCGGCGTCGATGGAGATCCCGGTCAGGATGCGGGCGCTGTTCAGGACCCCGTCCTGGCCGTAACCGGCACCCACGCCGACGGTGTGCAGTTCGAGCAGTTCCCGTCCGAGATTCTCGTTGAGCGCCCGCACGGTGGACCGGTCGGCGTTCAGCCGACGGATCATCGCCGGGCTCGTCGTCTCCGCGAGCAGCAGATCCGCGAACCGGCCCAGTGCGTTCGGTCGGATGACCTCCCGGTCGTCCGGGAACGAGTCCCGCCACAGGTTGTCGTTCGGGTAGCCCTTGTTGAACACGTGTGACTGCCAGAAGTCGACCATCCGCTCCAGCAGTTGGCGGTTCGACCAGGTCATTCGCGCGATCGAGGCCACCGCGAGCCCGATCACGTCCTTGTAGTCGATGTCGCCCTCGATGGCGTGGAGCTCGCGGCCGGTCTTGGCCAGGAACGGGAAACGACCGAGGACCGCGTCGACCGTCCCGTCGCCAATCGAGGCCGGATCGAGCTGTCGGTCCAGCCATGCTCCGACACCCGCAGCCTTCACCTCTGCCACCAGCTCCGGTGTCGGCCCGAACGTGGCCCGGTTCAGCAGGTGCACCACCGGGTCGCGCCCGCGCAGGAAGGCCGGCGTCGCGGCACCGGCACCACCCCCGGCGGGCGGGGGAGGCGAGGCCGTCGGGGACGGACCGGGTGTGCCCGGTGCACCCGGCGTGCCCGGTGTCGTAGGCATGGTGGTCGGCGTGCCGGTGGCCGTCGGCGCCGTGGTGGGCCCGCCGGTCATCGGAGGTCGCGTGGTCGGCGCGACGGCCGTCGCCGTGGCCGTCGGTATCGCTCCGCCGCCACCGCCGGGGCCGCCGAACGAGCAGCCTGCGGCGGTCAGCCCGAAGGCCGCCAGCGAGCCGAACAGTCCGCGTCGGCTCGCTGTGCCGGCCGTCGTCCGAGGTCCGTCGTGCGGGGCTGCGTCGTGCGGAGTGCGCGGGTCCACGTCGTGAGGGGCGGCGTCCTGCGGGTTGCGTTGCTCCGTGTCGTGCGGGGTGCGTGGGGTGTTCGGGTTGCGTGGGCCGTTCGGTTTGTGCGGCCGGGCGCGGTACCGGAGTCCCGTGAGTCCCGCGACGCCGCCCCGCGGCGGTGAGCCGACCGGCGTCCGGTCGGCTTCGTGCCTGCCTGCCATGCAGACCATCCCTGTTGGAGTCGAGCCCTGAGACCCCCCCAAGGGCCCGTTCGGTTACTCGACGGCGTCACAGTAATGCGGCGCCCGGACCCTGCCTGGGGAGGTCCGTCTCGTTTTTCAGGGTTTGACGTGGTGTAGCGCAACGATCCGGCGATGGGAGTTCGTCGGGAGCCGGTTACCGCGGGTGGTCTCCTCAAATGATCGCCAGGATGGTGGAGATGTGCTGTGCTACAGGCGATGTCGGGTGCTGGTCGGGAGCGCCCCAGGTGGGGGCCGCGCATTCGTCTCGCCGGTGGAACCCTTGGAATGCCATGGGAAGACCTATGGACGACCTTGTTGCGGCTGGGCCGATGGCCAGGAGTGCACGTTCGGTGCCCGGAACGACACGTGGCGAAGTGTCCTGTGGGTCACTCCGGCGCTCGGTCGGCGACGCCCATGGAGCGCCCGTAGTGCTGGTTGTGGACCGTCGCGGCGGCCGGCCTGCTTACGGCCGGCCGTACTCCCGGCTGTGCTGCCGGACGTCGTCGAGCGCGGGGAACTGATCCGGCCCGGTCGTGGCGGCGGGCACGAGCGCGAGATCGGATCGGCGGCTTCGCTCCTGAAACGACCGGCGCCTCAGCCCGCCGGCGAGGGGAGCGCCTGCCAGCCCGGCCACCGCGAGGCCGACTGCCAGCGTGTTCATCCCGGTGAGCAACGCCTGCTCCGCACCGGAGCGCGGCGCCGCCATGCGCGTACCTGGCCGTGGCCCTGCTCCACCGCCCGTGCTTCCGCCGGTGGCACTGTCACCGGCAGTGCTGTCATCGGTGATGCTGCCTCCGGTGCCGGCACGGACGGAGCCGGGACCATCGCCGCCCGCCGGCCCGTTCGCCACGCCACCGCTCGTCGCGGAGCCGGCCGAGGTGCCGTCGGGGGGAGCGTCGCCGGTCGGTGCTCCGCCGGCCGCGGTGCCCTGTTGGACGGGGGCGTCGCCTCCCGGGCTGGCACCGTCCGTTCCGGTCCCACTTCCCGTGCCGGCGCCGATGCTGCCTGCCGTGTCCGTCCCGCTTCCTGCGCCCGTGCCGGTTCCCGCCGGTGAACCGGGACCGGAGCTCGTTGTCCCGCCGCTGGACCCCGTCCCGGCGGCGGGCGCGGGCCGCTGCCGGGTTACCGGCGGACCAGGCGGAGCCTGCGTAGGCGCGGGTGCCGAGTTGCCGCGGGCCGCGGCCTGGCGGGAGAACTCGGCGATCGCCTCCGCCGCCTCCTGGAATCGGCGGATGCTCTCGGACTCCTCGTCGGGCCCCAGATCAACGTCGACGTCGATCTGCCCGAGCACGTCCTCGGCCTCGAACGCGATGAGGGCGGCCCGAGCCGGTGCGGTGACCTCCCGGCTCGGCGTGCCGGCCTGCGCTGCGGCGGTCGGCATGAGGAGAGCCACGGTGAGTACCGAGGGCAGCGCCGAGATCAGCAGCGTGCCCGGCAGCAGGCGACCGCGTGCCGTCGACGGTGTCGCACGGCTCCCGCCGGAAGCCGCTCGCGTCCGGTGGGAATCGGCTCCCGGACGCTGGGGATTCGAGCCCGGCCACCACGCCGACCGCCGCGTCGACGTCCCCCGCACCGTACGCATATTCAGTCCTTTCGCTTCCGCCAGTCCGATTCTGGCGGTTTACCGCGGGTCGACGGCGGTTTGCCGGGCGTCTCATTCGCGACAACGTGGCACTTTGTCGTTGTTTGCGGCCCTACGTCCGGTCCGGGTCGGGTAGCCGGCCGACCGCAGCGCGCTGCGGGCACCCCGATGAGCGCCATGAGAGTGCTATGAGCCATACGAGACCTACGAGCCCCACGAGACCGTCGGGCACGTGCGACGAGCCGCCGGTGTCCGGGGCGGCTCCAGGTGCGGTGCCAGGTGCGGTGCCCCGGGCGAGTACCGGCAGAAGACGTCCAGGTCCTGGCGCCTACCTGCTCGGTGGGCACGTGGCGGCGGTCCCCTGTGGGGTGACCGTCACGGCAGTCTCCGGCGCGGCGCTCCGGCGGGCAACGCCCCACGCCGGACGGGCGACGGCAGGGTTCGAGGGGCCGCCGCCGAACGCCCGTACGCCGCAGAACATGAAATGGCAGCTAAAAATTAGCTCGGTATCCGCGGGCGCGAAAACGTTTTCGCGGATGGTGCGGTGCAGCCGTTGCGGGAATCATCCCCGACGGACGTCGAAACCGCCGGAATCCTCGCCTGCTGGAATTTTCGGCCGGCGCTCGTCAGCCCGGCGGATCTACCTCGCACCTATTCGTGCGCCGGCACGCGGCAGTGCCACGTGAAGTACATGTAGCCCGGGCTGATCCCGAGCCGGTGCTCGGCCGCTCGGTCGGCGATGACCTTCAGGTCCGCGGCGATCACCCCGTCGAGCATTCCGGGGACGTCGAACTCCCGGGACCAGTCGGGCCACAGGTTCTCCCCGGTCAGCGCGGCCTCGAGCATCGACGCGGTGCACAGCAGGTCCGCCTCGAACCCGGATTTGCGTAGCCGCTCGGTCAGATCGAACCCGAAGCGCCAGAAGACCGGGGTCCAGTCCATGTGGAACTCGGGTTCCGTCGGCGGCGCGGTCACCCCCTGGCCGACCGGGACCTGCAGGACGAGGTGCCCGCCCGGGGCGATCACCCGGCGAAGCTCCGCCAGCGCACTGTCCGTGTCCGGAACGTGCTCGAGCACGTGCGAGCACAGCATGACGTCCAGCGACGCGTCCGGCAGGTCAATCGCCTGCAGATCGAGCCGGATGCTGCCGCGGTGCGCGCGCATGTCCAGATCGGACGTCCGGTAGAAGAACCAACTGGACATCGCCGAACGGTAGTCCTCGCCGAGACGCGGACTGCACTCGATGACCCGGAGCGCGGGGTTGAGATCCACCGACTGGGCCAGGCACCAGTGCATGAACCGGTCACGCCCGTTGGCACCACAGGACGGGCACAGCGACATCTCGACATGGCCGGCAAGATCGAAGTCCTCGCCGTGCCACCGGCAGATGTTACAGATCACCGGGCCCTCGTCGCCGAGCGGAACCCACGGTGGGACCTCCGGGTCCGGCGCCGGGCGGCGCTCGCCGCCGAGGTCGTCCGAGCCGTCGAGACCGTCGGTTCCGGCTTCCGGCGCGGCCGTGTCCGCCAGCACCTCGCCGAGGTCCTGTGTCTCCGGCGGACGCAGCGCGGCTCGTCCGGCCCGGCCGGCCACCCGGTAGGCCGCGCCGGCCGCGCGTCGCATAACCGCCCGCGGGTCCTCTGCGAGCAGGCCGTTCACGCGCCTGGCCACGAAGTCCGCCGGTCCCCGGCCGCTGCCGGCCCGGTACATGCCGGCCACCCCATGTTCCATGTCCGTGTGCCCCCTGTCGGCGTTGCCGCTGCGTCTCCGTCCGGGCAGGCGACGGCCCCCTCACCCTCGAGGGGATGCCATGTCCCGCGCCGCCCGCCCCGGAATCCGCGTGCGCCCGGTCGAGACCCGGCGGCCCGATCGGCGCCCGTCCACACGCCGGCGCCTCCCTCGGCCTCCACCTGCTTTTTCCCTGGTCGCTGTCAGTGGGGAACGTGAGGGAGGAGCGGGGGTCACGCGGACATGTGTTCCGGGCTGGCGGCAAGACACCCACATCATCGCTCTTTGGGTCGAGACCCCTCGAAACTGGTCGGCGTCCTGGCCCGAATGTGTCATCCGCGTAGTCGGGACGATCCGCCGTCCGCGGGACGTCCGACGGGATGCCCGCAGGCTGTCTACGGGCTGTCTACGGGGTGTCCGGTGGCCATTCGCCGAGCCTTCGCCGGTTGTCTGCTGGCTGTTCGCTGGTCTGTTCGCCAGCTGTGGTCCAGCCCGTTGGTCGCTCCTGCTCGCGGCACCGCCGCGGTATTCGCCCGTGGTCCGCTCGGACCGACACCCTGGCGTACCCACGCTTGCTGTGGCAAAATGATCGCTGCTGTGCCTTTTGTCAGATTTTGCGGCAGTCCGTCAGGTGGCAGCGATCTGTCAGGTGGCAGCGATCCGTCGGATAGCGGCAGTCCATCGGCCAGCCACGACTGTCGGCCGGCCGGATCTCCGGCACGGCGCGGCCGGCGGAACAGCAGTTCATGGAAGGGCATTCAGGGGGGCGAGGCAAGGAGAGATCCATGCGCAGGGTCGGCGTGACCGATTACGACGCCGGGGAACGGCGACGCACCGCGAACAGCGCGGCAACCGCGTTCGCGTCCGGGGCACGGACGCATCGGGCGGGTTCGAAGGCGATCATGCGTCGCACGCCGAGCATGCTAAGGCTGCTGTCGATGGCGTTGCTCGCGATGGTGGCGCTCGCGGGCTGCGTTACCCCCATCGGGGGTGGAGGCGGTCCCGCTCCGACGACCAGTGCGGCCCCCAGCCCCGCCGGCCCGACGGGCTCGCCGTCCGCCGGCCCCACCCAGGCTCCGGACCCGAGCTCGGGTCCGAACCCCGGCGTCACTCCGGTGCCGACCCTCACCTCGGCGCCGGTGACCACTGCCCCGGTGACCACTGCCCCGGTGACCACTGCGCCGGGGGCCACGCCGAGCGCCGCGCCAGTGCCCACGACACCCGGGTCGACCGATCCGCCTGTCGGGACGGTTGCGAAGGGCGCGAGCACCTGGTACTTCGACAAGATCGCTCCGTCGATGACGGATGCGGGAGTCTCGTGGTTCTACACCTGGGGAGCCGCGCCGGAGCGGATCGCGGCGCCGGCGGGAGTCGAGTTCGTCCCGATGATCTGGGGGCCGGGCTCGGTCACTCCGCAGACCCTCGCGACGGTGAAGGCCAACGGCCGCACCCTGCTCGGCTTCAACGAGCCTGACCTCCGCGGCCAGGCGGACATGCCGGTTCAGACCGCTCTCGATCTGTGGCCGCAGCTGGAAGCCACCGGAATGCGTCTGGGTAGCCCGGCGCCCGCCGCCGGCGCCGCGGACCCGAACAGCTGGTTCGGCCAGTTCATGGCCGGCGCGGCCCAGCGGGGCTACAAGGTCGACTTCATCGCGCTGCACTGGTACGGCAGCGACTTCGACCCCACCCGGGCGACCAGTCAGCTCCGTGCCTACATCCAGGACGTGTACGACCGATACCACCTGCCGATCTGGCTGACCGAGTACAGCCTGATGAACTTCTCAACCTCACCCGCGACGGTCCCGAGCGCTGAGGGCCAGGCGGCGTTCGTGACCGCCTCCACCTCGATGCTCGAGAGCCTTCCGTTCGTTGAGCGCTACGCCTGGTTCGCGTTTCCCGCCAATCCCGACAGCCGGACCGGCCTGTATGACGAGTCAGGCCAGCCGACCCCGGCTGGTGTCGCCTACCGGGCGGCCGGCCGCTGATCTCCGGCCGGCCGGTGACACAAGGCGTCAGGCGGACAGGCTGGCGTGCATCTCCCACACCATGACCTCGGCCGGCTCGACGGCGGTGATCCGCTGACCGCCCACCGCGGTGAACCTGACGGCGTCGCCCTCGTGCAGCTGCCCCGCGCCTTCGAGCGTCACCTCGCCCCGTGCGACGAACAGGTGCAGGTAAGGCGCGTCGGGCAGCTCGACGCTCTGCCCCACACCGAGCCTGGCGACGTGCAGAGCCGCGTACCGGTTCCTGATACGGATGGCGGCAGCGCCGTCGTGCCGTTCCATCCCGGACGCGACCGTGACGAGGCCATCCCGGAGCAACTCGTTGTCGATCTCGAGCTGCTCGTAGCCGGGTGCGATCCCGTTCTCGTCCGGCGCAACCCACATCTGAACGAAGTGAACGGGTTCGTCGTGCGGCTCGCCGCCGTCGGGCAGCCGCCACGAGTCGTTCTTCTCGGAGTGCAGGATGCCTCGGCCGGCGCTCATCCGCTGGGCCAGCCCGGGGTAGATCACGCCCGAGTTGCCGGTCGAGTCCTGGTGGACGAGCGAACCCCGCAGTACCCAGGTGACGATCTCCATGTCGCGGTGCGGGTGGGTCTCGAAGCCCGCGCCTGCGCGCACGGTGTCGTCGTTGTTGACCAGTAGCAGCCCGTGATGTGTGTTTGACGGATCGTAGTGGTGGCCGAATGAGAAGGAGTGCTTGGAGTCGAGCCAGTTGATCTTTGTCTTGGGGCGGTCGTCTGCGCGGCGGATGTCGACCTTCGACCGCTGTGTCATGTCGGCCATGATGGCCCCTTCCCATCTCCGTGACGCATCATTAAGGTGCATGACGTGTCAATCAGATCCCGGGGTGACGCATTCCCGACCCCGCCACCCGAGGTCCCGCCGCCTGCCGCACCCGCGGTCGCGGGCGCCGCGGTGTCCTGGCTGACTCGGCGGGAGCAGCGCGTATGGCGGCGCTACCTGCTCATGACCAGCCAGCTAACCGTGTGGATGAACCGCCAACTCGCCGCGGAGGCGGGGATCTCACTCGCCGACTACGACGTTCTCGTCCGCCTCACCGACACCCCCGAAGGGCGCCTGCGGGTGACCAAGCTGGCCAGGGAGCTCTCGTGGGAGCAGAGCAGGCTCTCCCATCACGTCGCCCGGATGCAGCGGCGTGGCCTCGTGGCGCGCGAGGAGTGCGCCGACGACGGCCGCGGCGCCCTTGTCGTGCTCACGGAGCGCGGCCGCGCCATGATCGAACAGGCCGCTCCCGCTCATGTCGCTTTCGTCCGTGAGCATGTGTTCGACATGCTCACGGAAGCCCAGGTCGACGCCCTTGACGCGATCGCCACGTCAGTACTGACCCGGCTCGCCGCGGACGACCACCCGTCATCCGCCTGATTCGCCACCCGTGCCCCGGGACTTGTCGTCAAGATCATGAGGTCTCGGGCTCGAGATAGGGCGGCGGGGTGACCGTGATCCTTCTGCCCAGTGTCGTGGTCCACTCGAAGACACCCTCACGTGGCTGGCTGATCTGCCAGCCACTGCGGTGGCGCATGCGGTGATGTCGTCGACACGGAAGGCCCAGATTGTCCAGCGCTGTCCGGCCGCCCACGGCGTCGGGGACGGTGTGGTCGAGCTCGCAGTGGATCGCGCGCCGGGCGCACCCGGGCATGCGGCAGGTGCGGTCGCGCGCGCGCACGTGACGTACCTGCGCCGGGGTGGGGTGCCGGCGGTCGGAGACGTCGAGGAGGACGCCGCGCTGGTCGGTCAGGAGTCGCCGCCAGGTCGACCCTGGCCGAGCGGCCATCTCGCGGGCGACCGCTCCGGGGATGGTGCCGACACCTGGGATCTCACCGGGCTCCGACGATATGCCGAGCAGTGTGGTCACGGGCACGACCACCTGGACGTCGCAGGAGAACGGCCGGCCGTGCTCGGCTCGTCCGGTGAGCAGGTCGACGACGACGTCGGCCCGGATCTGGTCCGTCGTCCGTTCGTCGTGGGTATCCCGGGCGGCGACGATCTCGCGGGTCACCTGGTCGACTCGCCGGTAGCAGGCGTCTGCCTCCTCCGCCGGGAGCAACGCGGACAGCGTGCTGCTGCCCTCCTCGCCGGGACGAACCCAGACCCGTCGCGCGGCTCTTCGTGTACGGGCCCGCTCCGCCGAGCCGTCGGGGTCGATCCGCTGGACCGTGCGTCGGCACGCATCGGCGAAGGCTCCCTGAGTGGGACGTGGCCCGCCTTCCAGCACGCGCCTCTCCACGGCGGCCGCCAGTTCGTCATCCAACGGGCGAACGGCGCGTTCCAGGGATCTCAACCGAGATAGATCAATTGCCCCGTTTTTCAGTGTCGTCAACGCGCGGGGGAGCCGATCCGTGATCGTGCGCGCGTAGGTCATGTCTCGCGCCACCGAGGTGGCGGAGGCGCCGACCTCGATCGCCACGTCCTCCGGAGCAAGCTCGTCAAAAGTCCCGGTCGCCGCCTCGCGCGGTGGATTCATATGAGTGATGGCCGATAGATCCTCCATCATTCCTGCCTGAAGCCAGCCGAGCACCTTTAACTTGGTGCGATACCTGTCGACACGATGACAGAATCGCCGCAAGAAGGGCGTGGCCTGATCCAGGTCGCTCCTCGCGGTTCCGGCGCCGGTTGCCGCGATTGCCTCGGCCAGGACCGTGTGGAGCGCGTCCACCAGGTCGAACGAGACGTCTGATCGCTGCGGTTCGGAATCCATACCCGCTGCCGTCGACGCCCGGGTCATGGAGCTGTCGAACTGATCCATCAGGTTCACCGCCCACCGTCAGTGAAATTCTTCGAACATGCGTTCGATCCTAGGGTAGGGTCGGCTCTGCTGGCAAGGGTTCGGGCGAGTCGTCCCGAGGGTGACCTGATCTGTGGGTGGGTCGTTTCGTGGGTGAATGGAAATAAGTAGATGAATTATATGGATTACAAAGACAGGCAAATTCTTTTGCTTCTTCAGTGGCTAACGATCACTCTCGTTGGTGGCTGCACGGGAGACGTTCTCCGCCGCGGTGTGTGGTGCGGCCTGTCCGACCGCCTCGGGTCGGAGCCCGACGCCGACCGCACGGGCGAGCACGCGCTGGGCGGCCGGTATCCGGGCGAGGAGCCGGACCGGCATGGGCGCCGTGACCGGCTTGTCGCCGGCCTCCAGCACCGGGCGCAGCAACCCTCGTTGGGCGACCCGCTGCGCAAGCTGGGTGAGGATGGTCGGTGGCGTGCGGCGACGCTGTACCGCGGCCAGCCGCCCGGGCGGTGGTGCGGTTCCGGTGCCCCGGCCGGCGAGCAGGGGCGCACGGAGGATACGTGCCGCGGCGACCGCGTCCTGGATCGCCAGATTGATCCCGACCCCGCCGATCGGCGACATCGCGTGAGCGGCGTCCCCTATGAGCAGTGCGCCGGGAGCGTGCCAGCGCCGCACCCGGTCGACCTGCACCCTCAGCAGGTGGACGTCCTCCCAGCTTCTGATCTCATCGACCCGGTCGGCGAGGTCCGGAGCGAGCGTCGCGACGTTGTCGCGGAGGCGGTCGAGTCCCGCCGCGTGCACGGCGTCGTATCCGCCCTTGCGGATCAGATAGGCGGTCTGCCAGTAGCTGCCCCGATCGATGCGGATGAGCATCCGTCCCGGGCCGACCAGGCCGCCGAGGCCATCCCCGTCACTCGCCCGGCGTGGGAGCCGGAACCACAACACATCCATCGGAGCGCCGAAACGTCGCAGTGGCAGGCCAAGCGACGCGCGGACGACAGATCCGCGGCCGTCGGCACCGACCGTGAGACGCGCCCGCACCACCCGGCGGCCCTGGGTGGTCCGAGCCTCGGCGCCCACCACCCGATCGCCATCCCGGACAAGGCCGGTCACCTCGTGCTCACGCAGCAGCGTGAAGGTCGGAATGTCGGCGCCGGCCTGCGCGAGCATCTCCAGCAGGTCCCACTGCGGGACGAAGTAAATGTAGGGATGACTCACCCGCAGCCGGGAGAAGTCGGCGACCTGGTAGGTCCCGTCCGCGAAGCTGAATCTCAGCCCGGTGACCTGGCGTCCGGGCAGGTCGCGCACGCGTTCGCCAAGGCCGATCGAATCCAGCAGATCGAGCGTGGACGGGTGCACGGTGTCCCCGCGGAAGTCGCGCAGGAAGTCGGCGTGCTTCTCCAACACGCAGGTCTCGAGGCCGTCGCGGGCGAGCAACAGGCCGAGCATCATCCCGGCCGGGCCTGCGCCCACCACACACACGTCGAACGCGGGGCCTGCGGCGTCAGGCATCATGCAGATGCAGTACCCACTGCCTCGGGATCCGAGCGCGGTCCAGGGGGATCAGGTCTGCAGGGAGATCTGCGGTGGGATGCCGCCGTCCGGACCTTCCCCCGAGCCGTCTCCGTTCGGGCTGCGCGTGAAGCTCGCCATCGACGCGGCGGCGAGCTCCTCTACCACTGTGCCGTCGATGGTCTCCCGTTCCAGCAGGCGCGCAGTCAGGGCGTCGAGTGCGTTCCGATGCATGCGCAGCAGGTCGATGGCTCGCGCCTGAGCCTCCCGCAGCAGCCGTGCCACCTCGGCGTCGATCACTCGTTGCGTCTGCTCCGAGTAGGGGCGGGCCATGAGGTCGTCCCCGCCGAGGAAGTTGGGCCCGTCGGACGAGTAGCCCACCGGTCCGATCTCCTCCGACAGCCCGAACTCACGCACCATCCGGGTGGCGAGTTGGGTCGCGCCGGCCAGGTCGTTCGAGGCACCGGTGGAGCCGTGGCCGAACACCACCAGCTCGGCCGCCCGACCGCCGAGCCGCACGGCCAGGCTGTCCAGCAGATAGGCCTCGGAGTAGAGGTGCCGCTCGGCCTCGGGGAGCTGCTGGGTGACGCCGAGCGCCATGCCTGCGGGAAGGATGGTCACCTTCGAGACCGGGTCGGCGTCGTCGCAGAGCGCCGCCACCAGGGCATGGCCCGACTCGTGCACGGCGACGGACCGCTTCTCGTCCGGGAGCAGGGCGTTCGAGGCATCGCGCCGTCCGAGGAGAATGCGGTCACGTGCGGCGTCGAGATCGGCGGCGCTGACCACCGAACGTCCGTCGCGGACGGCGTTGATCGCCGCCTCGTTGACGAGGCTGGCCAGGTCCGCGCCGGAGAATCCGGGCGTGCCCCGGGCGATCCGGGTGAGGTCGGCGTCATCGGTGAGTGCCTTGCCACGGGTGTGCACGGCGAGGATCTCGGCCCGTTCGGACTGGGTCGGCAGCGGCACCGTGACCTGGCGGTCGAACCGACCCGGGCGCAGCAGCGCGTGGTCAAGGGTCTCGGGGCGGTTCGTGGCGGCGAGGACGACCACGCCCGACGTGGACTCGAACCCGTCCATCTCGGCGAGGAGCTGGTTCAGCGTCTGCTCGCGCTCGTCGTTGGACCCGCCGAACGCGCTGGAGCCGCGCCGGCCGCCGATGGCGTCGATCTCGTCGATGAAGATGATGGACGGCGCCCGCTTGCGAGCCTCGGTGAAGAGGTCCCGCACCCGGGATGCGCCGACACCGACGAACATCTCGACGAAGCCCGAGCCGGTGATCGAGAGGAACGGCACCTCGGCCTCGCCGGCGACGGCGCGCGCGAGCAGGGTCTTGCCGGTGCCGGGCGGGCCGACCATCAGCACGCCGCGCGGGCCGTGTGCGCCGACCTCAAGATACTGGTCGGGATTGCGCAGGAAGTCGACGACCTCGCTGATCTCCTGCTTCGCACCCTCGTAGCCGGCAACGTCACTGAAGCGGGTCTCCGGCCGGTCCGCCTCGGTGATCTTCGCTCGGGAGCGGCTGAACATTCCGAGCGCGCCGCCGCCGGAGAGCTGGCGCCGGGCCATGCGGCCGGACCACACGAAGAAACCGATCAGGAGCAGCAGCGGGAGGAAGCTCAGCACCACCGACCAGAACGACGTGCCCGTCCTGGTGGCCGTGATCTGCACCTTCTTGGCGGCGAGCTGACGTTCGAGCGCGGTTGTGTCGAGTGCGGTGGGGATCTGGGTGGTGAAGTCAGTGCCGTCGGTCAGCGTGCCGTCGACACCACCGCGGTCGTCGATGGTGACCGAGCGCACCACGCCGCTGTCGACTCGACCCACGAAATCGGAGTAGGTCAGCGAATCCGGCTGGGTGGCGAACAGGCTCGGAGCGATCAGCAGCATCACCGTGACGAGCAGCCCGACCGGGATGAGGAACCTGCGCCAGCCCGGCATCGGCGGCGGCGCGGGTTTCGGGGGAGTGTCCTTCGGCGGCCCGGATTTCGCCGGCGCGGAGGCATGAATATGGCCGATGCTCACACGGGAGATCACGATCTTCTCCTGGCGTCCACAGATCGGTCCGGATACCGGCTGCTGGCAGCCGGTGAATTGACGCCCATTCGCCCTTTCTATCAGCGATTTCTGCTGCGATGTATCGGGTCGGGCGGACGTCCCGTCGCGGGGACGCGCCGTGCCGACTCAGGCCGGGACGGTGTCGCACGCCGCCATCGAGGCGCCCCGGTAGCCGTTCAGGAAGGCCTCACTTCGCTGCTCCGCCGAGCCGTGGGTCCACGACTCCGGGTCGACGCGGCCGCCGGCCGAGGCCTGGATCCGGTCATCGCCCACGGCCTCGGCCGCCCGGAGCGCCTCGTCGAGCTCAGATTCGTTGATCGTGACGTTGCCGGCGGAGTTCGCCAGCGTGCTCCACACCCCGGCGTAGCAGTCGGCCTGCAGTTCGAGCTGCACCGACAGCGCGTTGCGGCGGGACGGGCCGGCGTTCTGCGCCTCGCGCAGCCGCTGCTCGGTTCCGGTGATCGTCTGGATGTGGTGCCCGACCTCGTGAGCGACGATGTAGGCCTGCGCGTACCGGCCCTGCGCCCCGAAGTCCCGCTGGAGCTGCTCGAGGAACCCGAGATCGATGAAGACCCGTCGGTCGGGTGGGCAGTAGAAGGGCCCAATCTGCGCGGACGCCGTTCCGCATCCGGTCGAGACCGCGTCGGAGAAGTAGACCAGCCGCGGGTCGGAGTACTGCTGGCCGGCCCGGGCGAACTGGGCCGTCCAGACCTCGTTCACCTCGTTGAAGACCTTGAGGACGAAGCAGTCGTCGTAATGGTCCAGGGCGCCGGCAGTGTTGCAACGGGTGGCGATGTCGCTGCCCGTCGTGCCCTGTTCGGTGCCCGGCTGCGCACCCCCCGACCCGTCGCTGCCCGTTCCGTTCGCGCCCGTCCCGTCGCCGCCGCCGAGCACGGCCACCACCAGGTAGATGAGCAGGCCGACCAGGCCGGCACCACCGCCGCCGATGGCGGCACCGCGGCCCAGGCCGCCGCCGCGTCTGTCCTCGAGCTGGGACGTGTCGACCGACGAATCGTCGAACCGCATGGCCTGCCTCTCGACGCGCCTCGTGGATACCGTCCGGGAGCAGACGTCATGCGGGATATGTCCATGATGTGGCAAGGGCGAACATCGGGCGGGCCTGGGGGTTCAGTGCTCGAGGCGGGCCCGTACCTCTGGTCGGCGCAGCGGCGGCACTGTCCCGGGCGGCTGGCGGCGCGCGGGCAGCTCCCTGAGCAGGCGGTGGACGCTCGCGGACACCTCGGCCACCGCCGCCTCGAAGGCCCCGGCCGCGGCGGGCGGTGGCTGGCGCAGGCCGCTCACCTTCCGGACAAACTGCCGGGCAGCCGCCTCGATCTCCTCGTCGGTCGCGGGAGGCTCGAGTCCGCGCAGCTCAGTGATGTTGCGACACATGACTCCACGGTAGGCCGGCTCCCGTGCCGTCTCGGCGGCGTGCCCGTGGCTCGCGGGTCCGTAACTTGCGTCGCCGTGGCTCGGGTGGCTGTGGCTCGCGAGCAGGTGCCTCCCGGTCAGGCCGGGGGTCGGCGCCTGTCAGAGGTCCACGGTCCCCGAGATACAGGTGACAGTGTCGCCACCGACCCACACCGACCCGTCCGGATCACGGGAGAGACGGACCCTGCCCTCCCGCCCGAGCAGCGTCCCCTGGCTGACGACATACGCCCCGTCCGCCTTGCCGATGTCGAACAGCCAGGTCGCGAGGGAGGCGTTGAGGCTGCCGGTCACCGGGTCCTCGACAGTGGTGATCTGGGGCGTGAAGGCGCGGACTTCGAAGGCGCCCGGCCCGCCGGGCGGGTGTGGCCCGACAACCCCCACGGCCAGGTCGACGGCGCCCGGGCGGATCGCGAGCACGGCCGCGGCGGAGTCGAGCAGCACGCCGACCCAGCCCGGGCCGTTGTCCACCCACTGCGCGGCGAGGATGTCCGCCGGGTCGAGGCGGAGCATCTCGGCGAGGTGCCGCACGAGTTCGGTGTCGGCGGGCTCGTAACGCAGCAGCGGCGGTCCCGAGAAGGCCAGTCCCGAGGCGTCGTCGCGACGGACGGTGATCAGCCCCGCCTCACATTCCTGCACGATCCGGTCGGGATCGCGCGGCGTGTGGCCGGATGTCAGCCAGGCGTGGCATGTCCCCAGAGTGGGATGACCCGCGAACGGAAGCTCGGCCGTCGGCGTGAAGATGCGCACCCGGTAGTCGGCCCCGGGTGCCGTCGGGGCCTGGACGAACGTTGTCTCGGAAAGGTTCGTCCAGGCGGCGAAGCGGCGCATCGCCGCACTGGGCAGCCCCTCGGCGTCGAGGACGACCGCGACGGGATTGCCCAGGCAACTGCCGGACGTGAAGACGTCCACCTGCTGGAACGCTCGCCGCATGACCGGTTACGAGCTCAGTCGCAGGGGGTCGAACCGCTCGCGGTATCGGCTGGCGCGGTAGACACCGAGGATGCGGTAGTCGGCGAAGAAGCCGAGTTCGGCGAAGGCGCGTTCCACCGCGGGATCCTCCGGGCTGCCCTCGATGTCGGCGAGGAACTGCGTCGCCACGAACTCGCCGCTGATCATGCAGCTTTCGAGCTTCGTCATGTTGATGCCGTTGGTGGCGAAACCGCCGAGAGCCTTGTACAGCGCGGCCGGCATGTTGCGCACCTTGAACACGAAGGTGGTCACGATCGGTCCGACGCCGGCCGCGGCCCGCAGGCGCTCGTTCGACAGGATGAGGAAGCGGGTCGTGTTGTGATCCTCGTCCTCGAGGTCGGGCCGGAGCACCTGCAGGCCGTATTCCTCGGCTGCCAGCCGCGAGGCGACGGCAGCCTTCGTCACGTCACCCCACTCGGCGACCTCGCGGGCGCTGCCCGCGGTGTCCGCGGCGGGCACGGCGGTGAGCCCGAGCCCGCGGATCGCGTTGCGGCACTGGGCCAGGGCCTGCGGATGGCTGTGCACGGTCTTCAGATCGTCCATGGTCGCCCGCGGCAGCCCGAGGAGCTGATGGCGTATGGGCAGGAAGAACTCACCGATGATGTGCACGGAGGAGTTCGGCAGCAGATGGTGGATGTCGGCGACCCGGCCCGCGGTCGAGTTCTCCACCGGGATCATCGCCAGACCGACCGTGCCGTCCTCCAGCGCGGTGAAGCACTCCTCAAAGGTCTGGAACGGTACCGCCTCGAAGTCGGGGTAGACGTCGCGGCAGGCGATGTGGGAGTTGGCTCCCGGCTCGCCCTGATATGCGATCTTCTGACTCCCGGTCATCGCGGGTTCCTGCCTCCGGTCTGTGGTTCTGCTGCAAAGCCGTTGCACGGGCGGTCCCGCCGGGCCCGCCGTGGCTGGCTGGTCGGCGCACGGCCTGGACGTCCGGCCGCCGTATCCGACGGTACCGGGCCGCCACCCCGGCACCCCCGGCCGCCGGGTCTGCTGGTGCCGGTCCGGGCGTCCGGGCGGGGATCAGACGGAGTGCGCGTCGGCGAACGCGTCGAGGATCTCCCGGGGAATGCGGCCGCGGTCGCCGACCTCGAATCCGTTCTGGCGGGCCCAGGCGCGGATCCTCCCGGCGTCCCGGCCGGCGGCCGCGCTTCCGTTCCCACCCCCGCTCGCTGCCGTCACGGCGAGAGCCGGGGCTCCGCCGGACTCACCGGTGCCGGGGTCGGGCGGGACGACGTGCGTGGCCAGCGTCCGGATCTGCTCCGCATCTCTGGTGGGCGTGAGCACGTTCGCCCCCGGCAGATAGCTGATCGTGACCCGCTCGGCGTCGCCAGGTGGGGTCAAGGCGCCGTCCGTCTGTCCTGGTCCGTCGGCGCGCAGCTGCGCACCCACCGCTCGTGCCAGGTCGGTGAGATGCTCGTGGTGCGTCAGCAGAATGATCTGCCAGCGCCCGGAGATCTCGGCCAGCACGCGAAGTGCCGCCTCGGCGCGCGTGTCGTCGAACGTCATCAGGACGTCGTCGAGCACGACCGGCAGCGTGGGTTCGCCGCGGCTGGTCCGCTCCCGCTGGAGCTGGTCGATCGCCGCCAGGCGCAGGGCCAGGAACACCTGGTCGGCCGTGCCCTCGGAAAGCTCGCCCGGGCCGAGCTCGTCCTCGTCGGCGCGGACGACCCGCAGCGTCCGGGCGCCGTCGCCGCGATCGATGGCCCGCAGGGCGACGTAGCGGCCCTCGGTGAGCCGTTCGAGCAGGCGTCCCGCGTCCGCGAGCAGGGGGGACGCGTGACGGCGCTCGTAGGACTCCAGCTCACGGCCAAGCGTCTCGTACTGGATGCGCGCGATGACGTAGCGCTCCGCCGTCTCGGCTACGAGCGCCAGGGACTCCTGCGCACGGGCGTGCAGCTCGCCGGTGGCCGCGCCGCTCTCGAGATCCCGCAGATGCCGTTCGACCGTCCCGACGGCCGTCCACGCCTCTGTCTGCGCGGCCGTGCGGCGCTCGTGCTCGTCGCGCGCGGCGGTGAGGTCGGCGGCGAGGTCCTCGTCGGTGCTCGCGGCCAGCGCGCCGACGACGGCTTCGAGCTCGTCGCCGGGTGCCGCGGCGCGCAGCAGGCCTTCGGTGGCGGTCATCGCCGCCGTGATCCCGGCGAGGTCCCGGCCGCGGTCCGCCGCGTCGGCCAGTTGCTGACCGGGCGCGAGGACGACCTGCGCGCGCAACTCGTCGAGGCGGCCGACGGCGCTGTCCCGCAGCAGCGTCGCGGCGGCGACCCGGGTGTTCAGGGTGGCGACCGCCTGGTCGATCTCCGCGCGGCGGGTACGGCTCTCGATGCTCGCCTGGTGCCGTGCGCTGAGCTGATCGAGCAGATCGGCCAGCTCGTCGGCCTCATCGCCCGGCCTGTCGGGCGCGACTGGGCCCGCCGCGAGACGTTCGCCGCCAGTTCCGGTTTCACTCCCAGCCCCACTCCCGGCCCCGGCCCCGGCCCCGGCGCTGGTGTCGGTGTCGGGGCGCTGGCCGCGCGAGCGGTGCAGGAGGCCATGACGGGCCGAGAGCTCGCGGACGTCCGCGGCGAACGCCCGATGGCGGCCGGCGGCACGCTCGGCGTCCCGCGCGGCGCGGTCGGCCTGCTCGTGCAGAGCCACCGCCTGCGCGAGCACGCCCCGCCGTTCGGTCCAGCCCCGCGGGTCGGTGACCGAAGCCAGCCCGGCCGCCCGGACGAGGTTGTCCCAGTCGCCCTCGGCGCCGAGCAGCTCCTCGCGCCGCTTGTCCCGTTCGCGTTCGGCCTCCTCGACGGCCCGCCCGAAGTGGGCGGCGTCAGCCCGGCGGACCTGTGCGAGGTCGTCGTCCGCGAGTACGGTCTGCGCGCAGGTGAGAAGACTGTCGAGGTCGGCGTCCACCCGGGCGAGGCCGACCTCGGCGAGGGCCTGGGCGAGCGCGGTCCGCTGGGCGTCGGCCTGGGCACCCAGCCGGGCGATGCGGGTCTCCGCGGCGAGCAGCTCCGCGTGCGCCCGGTGCGCCTCGTCAACAGCCCGCTGGACGTCGTCCGCGTCCGCCCGAGAGGGCACGGCCAGGCCTGGCTCGTGCCAGTGGCCCTCCCACGCCGCGCGGGCTTGATCGGCTGCCTCGGCGGCGGCCGTGGTGGCGGCGAGCGCCGAGGTGGCCCGTTCGTGCGCGAGGTCGGCGTCCCGGTGGAGCTGGGCCCGCCGGGCGGCCAGATCGGCGTGGCGGATGAGCTGATCCGCGACCTCGTCGGCGCGGGCGATTCCGGCGGCGATGACCGGGAGCAGCTCGCGAGCCCGCTCCGGCGTCAGCCGGCCGCCGACTGGTGGCACCCCGCCAACGGCCGGGGCGGGGGTCCGGCCGTCGGTCGCGGGCGGCAGGCCGCCGGCCGCGTCGACCAGCAGGTTCCAGAGCTCCTCGCGGGTCGCGCGGGCCCGGTCGAGCGTGGCCTGGTCCGGGAGGTCGCGGCCGTCGGCGTCGGCGACCCGGCTCTGCGTGAGCTCGAGGTCCCGGGTGGCGCCGACGAGCTCCTCCTCGCGGCGGGCGAGGGCCATTTCTGCGGCGTCGAGCCGGTCGCGCGCCAGCCGGATCTCGTCGCGCCCGGGCATCCCGGGCGGCGGGCCGTCCGGGTCGCGGGCGCCGGCGCGGCGCAGCGCCTCCCGGCGGTCGCGGACAGCGCGGGCCGCCTCGTCGACAGCCGCCCTGGTCAGCGCGGTCGCCGAGCCCTCGCCGGCTATCGCGCCGAGTACCGCCTTCAGCTGGCTGATCGACGCCGGGTCGTGGCCCGGGGACTGGTCGGTGCCGTCGCGGCGCAGGCGGGCGGCGGCGAGCGCGTCCTCGGCGCGGCGCAGCTCGTCGGTCAGCTCGCCGACCGTCACGGCGAGCGCGTCGAGCTGGGCCGCGAGGTCACGCGGCACGTGCAGGTCGGCCAGGAGCTCGGCGGCGGTGCGCGGGTCGCCCGGACCGGCCAGGTCGAGCAGGAGCGCACGGGCGGAGTCCGCGTGGCGCGCGGCCTCGTTCTCGAGCGCGCGGGCGTCGGCGCCGTCGCCGAGCCGCGCCACGCGGGACTGCTCCAGCCGGGTGATCATCTCGCCGTCGGCGAGCATGGACTCGTCGGTCGTCAGCGCCTCCCGCGCGGCCCGGCGGTCGAGCAGATCGGCGGTCAGCCGGTCGAGGTCGGCCTCGGCCGTCGCGGCTTCCCGCACGCTGGCGTCGAACAGCGCCGTCTCCTCGGCGGTGAGGGCCACACCCGCGGCGAGCAGCGCGGCGTGGCGTTCCCGGAGCACGACCAGCTCCCGGGCATGTGGGGCTGCGCGCACCCACCGTTCCAGGCGGGAGCGGCGGTCGGCGGCGGCTCGGGTCGCCACCGCGGCCGCCTGCGCGTCGCGGCGGCGCAGCGCCTGCTCCCGGCGGGCATCGTCGACATGGGCCGCGCGGGTCATGGCGGACGCCGCCTGCTCGGCCAGCCGCTCGTAGTCCACCAGCGCGGTGCGGACCCGGACGCTCTTGTTGTTGCGGTGGGCCTTGTACAGGGAGTCCATCTCCGCGGCGAGCGTGTCGAGCAGGCCGCGGACCGCCCGCCCGCTGCGCGCGGTGAAGACGAGCTCGGCCAGGTCGCCGGTGCCCTCGAAGACACTTGCGCCACCTGCCCGCAGCTCGGCGTGGGACAGCCCGAACGCCTGCCGCCAGCGCCGACGCGCGTCGGCGCCACCGGAACCCCACGAGGGGAGGAAGACCGCGCCGTCGTCAACGGTCTGCAGACCGCTGTTGCGCCGCCTGACCTCGACCCTGGCCGGCGGCGCCTGCCGGGCCGGCCCCGTCTCCTGGGACGACGGCGGGAGCTCGGCCGGATGCGTCGTGGGCAGTTCGAGGTCGGCCGTCAGACTCAGCGCGCCCTGGCCGAACTGGAAGCTCCGCCGGGTGCCGCGGAAGGTCCACAGCAGGTCCGACAGGGCGTCGAGCGTCGTCGACTTGCCGGCCTCGTTCGCGCCGACGACCACCGTCAGCCCACGGCCGAACTCGATCCGCCGGTCCTCGAAAGCACCGTAGCGATCCAGGCCGAGCGCGCGGACCCGCATCAGGCGTCGTCTCCGGAGAGGCGCGCGAGCAGGCCGTCCCCGGCGCGCCGGGCGAGGTCGGCGAGTGTGCGGGGATCGCCCAGGTCGAGCAGGTCGGCTCCGCGCAGCAGCCGTCCGACCTCGCGGTCCAGGGGGCCGATCCACTGCGCGAGGTCCTCGGGGCGGGTGCCCAGATCGTCGCAGGCCGCGCGTACGGCGGCGACCAGCTCGGGGTCGACGGCGCCGGCCGGCCGCGGGTCGGTCACCCGGTTGACGATCTTCTCCAGACAGACCTGCAGGCCGTCGGCGACCGTGCGGAGCTCCTCGCGCAGCCGTTCGGCGTCGGCAAGACCCGCGGCGGCCCGCGACGCGCCGGTGAGCACGGTGCGCGCGACGACCGGACGGTCTCCCGCGGAGTCCCGCGCCGCCCGCAGTTCGGCCGTGACCCGGCCCAGGACGTCGTCGAGGGTGTCGGCGCCGGCGGTGTCGACGGTGAGGACAGCCCAGCGGGCCACGTCGCAGGGGACGTGCTCGATGCGGGCGGGGCCGTCCTGGGGGATCTCGACGACGAGGGCGCCCTTTGGCCCGCTCTCCCGCGGGGTGCGGCCCTGGAGATTGCCGCTGAACGCGGCGACCTGGCGGCCCCCGGGCCCGTCCCCGCGGGTCGCCGTGCCGCCGGGAAGTGGGCCGCCGTGAACGACGCGATGGGAGTGGACATGGCCGAGGGCGAAGTAGTCGTAGCCCGTGCGGGCCAGGTCGTCCTCCGAGCACGGGGCGTAGTTGGCATGGCCTTCGGCGCCGTCGGCGGCAGTGTGCAGCAGGCCGACGTTCACCAGCCCGGCCAGGGCGTCCGGGTAGCGCTGGACGAGATTGTCGTGGACGGCGGCGGTCGCGTAGCTCTGCCCGTGCACAGCCAGCCCGAGGTCGTCCGCCACATGCGTGCCCGGCCGGTCCGAGGCGAACACCCGGACGTTCGGGGGCAGGGTCAGCGACCGGGTGATCTCGCTCTCGGCGTCGTGGTTGCCGGAGATCATGTAGACGGGGATGTCGGCGTCGCGCAGGCGGCCCATCTGCTCGACGAAGAACCGGCCGGTCGCGTAGTCCCGCCAGGTTCCGTCGTAGACGTCCCCGGCGAGCAGGAGCGCGTCCGCCGCCCGGTCGACGCTGAGGTCGACGAGGTTCGCCAGGGCCCGCCGGGTTGCCTGCCGCAGCAGGTGGGCCAGGTCGCCGTCACCCAGCCGGGTCAGTCCCCGAAGGGGGCTGTCGAGATGGATGTCCGCGGCGTGGACGAGGCGCATCTTCCCCCTGGCGTCGGGCCGCCACAGGCCAGGGAGGGCATGTGGTTCCGGGCGGTCGGCGCGTCCCGCGGGCGGTTGCCGTGAGACGCGGACGGCCCGTCGGAAGGAGGGAGCAGGCCGAACGACCAGAACCTAGTACCGCAATCGGACATCTCGAACTGTCCACGCCGGAGGATCCAGTGATCTCGTCAAATTTTTGGTGCTTTGTCCCTGTTTTTTGGGAGTGTTGTCGTCGTAGGGGCGGAGCTTCGGGCGGTTCAGCGCCCGGACTTGGAACGGGAGCCGGAGCGCGATCCGCCGCCGGAGCGACGGGCCCGCGAGCGCGTGCCGACGTCCACCTGCCGGGCGGGGCCGGCGCCGGCGGCGACGTTCGCCAGGTCGGCGGTGATGCTGCTGTTGATGAGCCCGACGGTCCGGTCACGGTCGCCGTCGTCGAGGCCTTCGAGCAGGCTGTGTATCAGGCTCACGATGTTCCTCCACGCTGCGGGGCGATCTCGGGGTTCGTACGTCTGCTGCCCGGACCGAGCGTGTTAAAGCGTGCAATCGCCGCTTTTTCCTGGCGACAAGGATCCCGGCGACAAGGATCCCGGTGGCCAGGACCCTGGCGACGAGGATCAGGGCGCCGGCGAGAGGCCCCCGTCGAGGTTGATGCCGACGCCGGTCAGATAACCGGCGCGGGGGGAGAGCAGGAAGGCCGCGAGGTCCGCGAAGTCCTGGGCGCGGCCGACTCGTCCGAGGGGGATGTCGGAGCCCCGGCTCAGCTCGGCGTACAGCTCGTCCACGCCGATGCCTCGCTCGGCTGCGCGGCGGTCCCACTGGCCGCTCTCCAGCAGCCCGATCAGCACCGCGTTCACCCGGATTCCGTCCGGGCCGAGTTCCTTGGACAGCGCCTTGGTGAGGGCGAGCCCGGCCGCCCGGGAGACCGAGGTGGGGGTCGATCCGGCGCCGGGGGTCTTCGCGGCAATGGCCAGCGTGTTGATCACGGAGCCGCCGCCGGCCGCGCGCAGGTGCGGCAGCGCCAACCGGGTCAGCCGGACGGTGCTGTGCACCTTGAGCTGCAGGTCGGCGTCCCAGACCTCGTCGGTGTGCGACGCGAACGGCCCGGCGGCGCTGCGCCCGGCGTTGTTCACCAGGCCGTCGATCCGCCCCCAGCGGCCGACGGCCTGCTCGACGAACCGCTCGAGGTCGGCCAGGCGGGTGACGTCCGCGGGGACGGGCAGGAACTCCGCGCCGGCCGCGGCGGTCGGTGCCACCTCGGCAGCGAGGCGGTTGAGGCGGTCCGCGTCGCGGGCGCAGAACGCGACACGCGCCCCCTCCGCGGCGAGGGTGCGCACCAACGCGGCGCCGAGCCCGTCCGAGCCGCCGGTGATCAGGACGACCTTGCCCGCCAGCTCGAGATCCACACCGTCTCCTCTGCCACCCGCGCTCCGCCCAGTCCAGCCCAGCGCGCCCGCTCCGCCACTGCTCGCAACCCTATTCGGACCCGCGACCTCCGCGGACCCGAAGCCCTGTGCGGTGGGCCGGACAAGCACGCCGGGATAAGCGCCGTCGACGTCCGTGCCGTCGCGGGAGATCGCCATGCCGTTGACCCAGACTCCGGCGATGCCGTGGGTCCCGGCGATCAGCCGGTCGCCGCGGGCGGGGAGGTCCCAGACCCGGACGGGATCGTCGTCGCCGACGGTGCCGGGGCAAACGCGACCAGGTCGGCCGCGTAGCGGGGCCTGATCAGGCCGCGGTCGGTGAGGCCGAAGACCTCGGCGGGCTGGCCGGTGAGGCGCCAGACCGCCTCGGTGAGACCGAGCGCGCCCTTCTCCCGGACCCAGCACGAACATCCGCAGCGGGGTGTGGGTGATGAACGTGCCGACGTTGAGCCGCTTGCGCCGCCGGTCGATGGCGGCGACTTACTCGGGGAACGTCTCGAACGACCACTCGATCCCGGCGTCGGGCATTTCGCGGGACATGCCCTCGACATTCTCCAGGGTGGAGCCCATCGTGCCGCGCTGGTCCGGGCGCAGCGGGGCGACGCCGAGCCCGCAGTTGCCGTAGATGACCGTCGTGATGCCGTGCCAGGAGGTCGGGGTGAGCTCGCCGTCCCAGAGGATCTGCGCGTTGTAGTGCGTGTGCGGGTCGATGAAGCCGGGCGCCAGTACGAGGCCGGCGAGGTCCACGACCTCGGCGCCGTCTCCTTGCTCCTCATGTTCGCCCGGGTCGTCCCAGTGCTCGATACAAATTAAGTCGGATAATAAGTCTTTCACTCTATTTTGCCGTCCAAGATGCTATTACATAACAGATAAGGGTCGAAATCTGGTCGCGACATATAAGTCAGACATTAGCGGTCTGCGAGTTCGGCCGGGGTCGTCCGGGCTGAGTGGAGTCGGGGCGAGGAGCGGTGCGATGGAGCGGGAGTGCCTGAACCCGGCGGGCGCGTGGAGCACGGTGGGGTGCAGCTACAGCCACGTCGTCAAGATCATTAGTTCGAACGGGCTGATCTTTCTGGCCGGCCAGGCGCCGGCGGACGAGAACTTCAAGGTCATCGGCGGCGTGCTCGACGCCCTCGACAGCCTCGACGCCGCGGAGGCAGCGGAGGCAGCGGAGGCCACTGAGGCCGGTGACGCTCTTGACCGGCCGAAAGATCGTGGGCGCCTCGTTCGGGGCTGGCGCGGTCGCCTGGTGCACGGTGCACCATCCGGAGCGGGTCGCCGCGCTCGTGCTTGTGGGCTCCCTGGGTCTCGTCCCCACCCCGGGCAACCGGCGGGCGGGGGCCGCACAGCGGCTGCGCGACCAGAGCCTGCCGGCCGTCCGCAACGACACCCCGGCCGGCCGGGACGTCTTCGAGCGGCTCGGCCGGTACATGGAGACCGGGGTCGACGACGACCTGGTGCTGGCCGGGCTGGCGGAGCTCGCCCCCGGGCTGCCCGTCCAGATCGTCTGGGGCGCGAAGAACGGGCCCTTCCCCATCTCGATGGCGCACGCCGCCCATGCGGCCCTGCCGGGCTCGGAGCTGGTGGTCGTGGACCGGGCCCGCCCACGTTCCCTACCTGGAACGTCCCGAGGTCTTCAACGAGGCGTTTCTCGACTTCGTGACCCGCCGTGTCCTGACGACCGGCCGCGCCGCGACCTGAACCCGATCAGACGGTGGCCGAGCCCGCGGCAGCCGGCGATTCGGTGGCCGCGGCGATCGTACTCGCGGCCTCAACTGATCCGGTGCCGACGGTACGCCGTCGCGCGGCCTCCACCCCGCCGGGAACGAGAACGCGCAACTCGTCTATGTGGGCGCGCATCAGAACTCCGGCCTGTTCGGCGTCGCCGCGTTCGATGGCCTCGTAGATCTCGTGGTGCTGCCGGGCGGAGCGTTCCCAGAATGTGGCGTCGACGCTCGAACGCTGGAAGCGGGTCCGCAGAACGCTGAAGACCGGTGTCGCCACCAGATTCAGCAGGGGATTGCCGCAGGCGGCCAGGATCGAGGCGTGGAATCCGTTGCTGCCCTCGTACCGTTCGACCGGATCCTCGATCCGTTCGGCGGCCGTGGTCGCTTTCCGGATCATCTCGAGCTGGGCGGGCGTCCGCCGGACGGCGGCCAGCCGGGCGGCCGGGACCTCGAGCAGGTCACAGGCCTCGATCAGCTGATCCACACTGACCAGGTCGGCGCCCGAGAGCAGGCCGAGGCCGGTCTCGAGGAAATCGCCCATCAGGCCGGTGTCCGGCGCCGCGACGAAGGTGCCGCCGTGGACTCCCCGCCGCGTCTCGACCAGGTGCTGGGACGACAGCAGTCGCAGCGCCTCGCGGACCGTGGACCGGCTGACGCCGAACATCGTCGACAGCTCGGCCTCGACGGGCAGGCGCTGACCGGCGGTCAGATCGCCGCGCACGATCAGCTCCTGTAGCTGAGCCGCAACCTGGACGTAGGCGGGGCGCACCCGCTCCACGCTGAGCATCCCAGTCCACCCGTCTCGCGGCCGCCACAGCGGATGTCGAAGCAACGACCGTCTCGAAGAACAGCCGCCAGAAGTTGTCAGTCAGCGAGGTCACTATACATCAGACGATTTAGGTGGGGTGGCTGAACCGTGAGTCTGCCGAGGCTCATCCGGGCAGAGGTTGTCTTGTGTGACATCTGCCGGGGGAGCGCGCCGAGAAAGCGGCGCCTTATCTCTCGCGGGATCCGTCGCTTCTCCCGTGAGGCGCCCGGCACCCGGCGCATTCTCCACGGAAGGTGACGGTGGACGTCCTGCCCGCCGCGGTGGGGGCGCCCACGGGCCGGGCCGCCGCCGTCCGAACAAGCGCCCGGACGCGCGTCCAGCCGGGCGGCCGAATCGCGACTGGATCCGGGGGGCGAGCGCGGCCGCTATCCCGGTCAGGCACAGCAGGCCCAGCGCCGCGAACGCGAGCCGGAAGCCGTCGAGGAGCAGCGAGGGCTCCGACGTGCTCAGCTCGGCGGGCCGGTCCGCGTACGCCGCCGCCTTCTGTGCCGGCGGCAGCTGGGCGGTGACCACTCCGGGTGACAGCCCGGTGCTCACGGTCAGCCCCGTGTTCTGCAGGGCGGAGCGCAGGCCGTTCGCGACCTCGATCCGCCCGGGCACCACGACCGAGGTGGTCTTCGGGGAGAGCGTCGAGCAGGCCCGGGAGAGCCGGATCGGTGTCGGCACCGCCTGGCTGACCATGGGCAGCCTCGACGGCAAGCAGGTCCCCCTTGGCGTCCGGCTCGCCCTGCGGGCGGGCACGTGAGGAGACTGGTCAGGAGCCGTTCCTGTCGGGCGGGGCGAGTCGGGAGCGGGCGGCGTCCAGGTCGGGGACGAACCAGTGGTGCACTCCCTGGTTGGACTCGCGCACCAGGTCCCGCAGGGCGCCGCTAGCCGCCGTGAACGCCGAGATGTCCCCCACCACGGCCAGCCCGACCTGGTAGTTGACGAACTTCTGCAGGATCTGACCGGCCAGGCCGCTGCGGAGCTCGAAGAACTCCGGTGTGAGCCGCGTGACCGGGACCGCCGCCCACGCGGCCCGCAGATACATCGCGGTGCCGATGATGTCCAGAGCGTTCTGCTCGACACGGACCAGAGGACCCTCCGGCGAGCAGACGAGGACGGATACGGCGCCCACCTGTTCGAGCTCGTCGGGTACCGCCCCGTTGGAAATCGTGAGGTCCTCCGCCACGGTTTCTTCCTCTTCTCGTGAGTGCGCGCTGGCGAGGAGCGCGTCGAAACTCACGGTGGCGACCTGGATACTGCCCGTTGTCCGCGGTAATCCTCGCCCACCGGACCCCTCGACCTGCGGCATCCCTATGGTTCTTTATTGATGCCAACTTCACGGCATGACTGATCCCTTTATGGAAGTTTAGGGAAGGATAGTGCGCGTCGCCGGTGCGCGTCGACCGGCTCGTCGGTGCTGGCGTCAGTCGAACTCTGCCCGTGAAGTTGATCGTGGCTCCGTGGCGGGCGGCTCCGTGGCGGGCGGCTGGGTGGCAGGCGGCCGGGTGGTGCGCGGCCGGTCGGGGGTCAGCGCGCCGAGCGCGGCGTCTGTCACCCACTCGCGGTAGGCGTCGTGGGACCACCCGCGCTCGCGGACCAGTAGGCCGTAGACATCCGGGGAGAAGATCGTCCAGAGCGTGTCGCGGATGCGCTCGACGTCGTCCGCGGCGGCTGTGCCCAGGCGATCGGCGACGGTCGCCGCGACGATGCCCGCTCCGGTCAGGCGCTGGTGTTCGAGGTCGCGCGCGAGCTCGCCGGCCTGTGGATCGACGTCCGCGGCCCGGCGCAGTGCCGACAGCAGCGGGAAGGCGCGCTGCGCGATCTCCGTCGCGGCCACCGCGAACGCGCCGAGCACCTCGCCGGCCGTGGCGCCGTCGTGGACGGCCCGCATGGCCGGCCGCTCGTGCAGGGCGACCGGTTCGTCGTCGCCCGCGACCGCCTCGTCGACGGCCACCCTGAGAAGGTTGATCTTCGAGGAGAAGTAGGCGAAGACGGTCGGCGTGGAGACTCCGGCAGCCGCGGCTATCTGGGCCATCGAGGTCGCCGCGAAGCCCTGCCGGACGAACAGCTCGGTGGCCGCACCGATCGCCCGGGCGCGGTTCTCCCGGGCCTGGGCCTGGCGGCCGGTGGCGTCGTACCGGCGTCGCGGCTGTCGGCTGACCGTCATTCGCTTACTCTAGCCAGTATTGGATATAGCTTCGATAAAACCAAAGGAGGCGGCTGTGATCAGACTGGCCTACGAGATCTTCGGGGACGGCCCGACGATCCTGCTCGTGCACGGCGGGGCCGAAGACGCGGCGATGCTCGCCCCACAGGCCCTGGCGCTGGCGGCCGCCGCCCACGCGGAGATCATGAAGCCGATCGAGGAGTACACGGCGCGCCGCCCGGGGGACTGGACGGGCGCCTACCACCGGGCGCTCGATGTGCTCTCCGGGGGCACGGCCGATCTGACGGATCCGGCTGTGATCCGCTCGGCGGTCAACGCCGAGGCGTTTGTGCGTGACGACGCCCGGCTGATCACGTCGCACCCCTTCGCCGCGGCGGACCTCCCGCCCGACCGGATCACCGTGGCCGTCGGGGCGGGGACGAGTCCGCTCCACCGGCTGATCGCCGATCGGCTGGCCGAATGGGCCGATCTGCCCGTGACCACCGTGGCGGGCGCCGACGATCACGAGGTCTACCTGTCGCGCCCCGAGGTGCTCGCGACCCACCTTGCGGAGCGGGCGGCGCGCGCCGGCGGTCCGGTGTCGTGACGGTCATGAGGACCACCCGCGCGCCGTGGACCGGGGATGCCGCGAACAGCCTGGCCGCCGGGGACACCCGCACGACACGTCCCCACCCTGGTGGACCGGCCGGCCCGGGACGGGTGCTGTGGGTGCTGTGGCCGCTGGGGCTGGCGTTGACCGGGGCACATGCCGGGGCCGGCGCGCTCGCCACGCCGCTGTTCGTCCCGCTCGACGCGGCCTATCTCGTGCTCGCGGCGGTGCTGGTCGGACGGGCGCTGCGCGCGCGTGCCGGCGCCCACGGCGGGGGACCGGACGCCCCGGCGGTACTGCTGCCCGCGGCCGGTGTCTCGGTCTTCGCCCTGGCCGCCCTCACCGGCATACCGACCGCACAGCATCCCGGCGCGATGCTGGCGAACACCGCCGTCCTCATGCTTGCCGCGGCCCTGATCGCGGTGGGTGTCGTGCTGGCGGCGGCCCGGCTGTGGGATGGGCCCGGGCGCGCGCCGGCCGCGATGGCCTGCGCCGTGCTCCTCCTCGGTGGCGCCGGCTACCTCGCCAACCTGGTCGCGCGGGTGGGGGTGGTGCTGGCCGGGGCGGCACCCGCTCAGGCCCGGGTCGAGACGAGCGCCTGGGAGGCCCGGTCCTACCTGCTGGGACTGCCGGCCGAGCCGTCCGCGGTCGTGCTGCTGCTGGTCTGGCTCGACCTGCTGCAGCTTGGCTACGTCGTGCTCACCCAGGTGGCGGTGGTGCTGCTCGCCGTCAGTCTGGGCCGGCACGGGTGGCTGGACGCGTCGATCGCGCGGGTCGCGGCCGTCGGGGGCTCGGCTCTGGCCGGGGTGACGGTCCTCGCCGTGGGGCTCGCGGTGTCAGGTGGCGCGTTCGACGTGCCGGGCCTGGAACGGGTGAGCGCGCCAGCGGCCTGGACGGCCTATCTCCTGACCGTTCCGTTCATGTCGACGCTACCGGCGTTCCTGGTCGGGGCCGGCCTGCTTGCTCCGAGCCGGGCACCGGAGGCGCGCTAGGTTCGGTGGCGCGACGATGCTGTGCGCGGCGAGCTCCATGACCTCCCTGTCGAAGCTGGTCCAGGTGGTCAGCTCGTTCTAAGAGCGCCCGTCGACGAAACTGAAGCGGCCGTCGCCGACCGTCGCCGCACCCGGGTACAAAATGCCATGGCGGTACTAGCGGAAGTACTCGACGCCGGAGCCCGTCATCCGCCGGGGCAGCGACTCGGGATCGGTTCCCGGCGGGAGCAGGCGGACGCCGGCATGCAGTAGGACCACGCCGGGCCGGCCGACGAGCACCGGATCCAGGAGCACCTCGGCGACCGCCGGCACCTCCTCGGCGAGCCGGGCCAGCCGGTGCAGCACGTCCTCCAGGGCGGCCGTGTCCGCCGCCGGGGTGCCGGCGCCGCCGACCAGCAGCACCGCGCCGCGGATGCCCCGCACCATCTCGGCGGCGTCCCGGTCGGTGATCGGCAGCGCCCGGGCCAGCGGGTCGACCAACAGGTCCGCGACGGCCCCGCCGAGGCGCAGCGACAGCAGCGGCCCGATCGCCGGGTCCTGGGTCATCCGGATCACGGTCGACACCCCGGCCGGCGCCATCGGCTGGACGACCATGTCGCCCGGCCCGACCGCGGCGCGGATCGTGCGCCAGGCCTCCGCGAGCGCGCCGGGCCCTTCGACGCCCAGCCGGACGGCTCCGACGTCCAGCCGCCCGCGGAAGCGTTCGTCGGCGATCTTCAGGGCGACGGGCCAGCCGAGCCGTTCGGCCGTGTCCAGGGCCTGGGCGGCGGTCGTCACCGGCTCACCGGGCCAGACCGCCAGCCCCACCCCGCCCAGGATGTCGCCGACCAGCTCCTGGGGCAGCCACGTCCCGTCCGTCGGGCCGGCGGCCGCCGCGCGGCGCGCGCGGTCCAGGTCGAGCCGGTCGAGAGTGGGGACGGCGCCCTGCTCGCGGCTGCGCCACGCCGCGTGGCCCGCCGCCCGGGCGAGCGCGAGCGCGGCCGACTCCGGGGAGGCGAACGACGGCACGGAGCCGGGTGCGGGCGTCACGGTGCCGTCGCCCGGGGCGGCCAGCGCGGACGGCATCCCGTCGTACCCGAGGTAGGAGGCCACCACGGGCACCCGGCCGGAGCCCGCCACGGCCCGCACGGCCCGCGCGAGCTCCTCGACGGCCGGGTGTGGGGTGATCAGCGCCAGCACGGCGTCGACATCCGCGCTGGCGGCGACCGCGCGCAGCGCGCGCTCGAACCGTTCGGGTGCGGCCATCGCGCCCAGGTCCACCGGGTTGGCCGGCTCCGGGCGGCCGAGCGTGTCGCTCAACGCCTCCGCCGTGGCGGTGGAGAAGGGCGGTACCTCCAGGCCGGCCGTCCGGCAGGCGTCCGTGGCCAGGGCGGCGAGCGCGCTGGACGTCCCCACGACGCCGACGCGTCGCCCGGCGGGCAGCGGCTGGGACGCCAGCAGCGCGGCCAGGTCGAACAGTTGGCTCAACGTGTCCACCCGGATGACCCCGGCGCTGGTGAACAGGGCGTCCAGGGCCGGGTCGGCGGCGCTGCGCCCGCTCTTCAGCGCGATCACCGGCTTGCGTCGACCCACCCGCCGGGCGATCCGGGCGAACTTGCGCGGGTTGCCGAACCCCTGCAGGTGCAGCATGATCACATCGGTGCGCGGGTCCGACTGCCAGTACTGCAGCACGTCGTTGGCCGAGACGTCCGAGCGGTCACCGGTGGAGACGAACGTGGACAGGCCGATCGCGCGCCGCGACGCCTCGGTGAGGAACGTCCCGGCCAGCGCCCCCGACTGGGTGAACGCGCCGACCCGTCCCACCGGCGGGTCGCCGGCCGCGAAGGTGGCGTGCAGGCGGACGGCCGGGTCCGTGTTGATCAGGCCCATCGCGTTCGGGCCGATCAGCCGCATGCCGGACTCCCGGGCCAGCCGGGTGACCTCGGCGAGCCGGGCCCGCCCGTCGGGCCCGGCCTCCGCGAACCCGGCCGAGACGACGATCAGGCCACGGACGTCCTTCTCCGCGCAGGCCCGCACCGCGTCGGCCACGGCCGGCGCCGGGACGGCGATCACGGCGAGGTCGACCGCGTCCGGGATCTCGCGGACGTCCGGGTAGGCGTAGACCGAGGCGACCTGGCGCGCCGCCGGGTTGACCGGGTAGACCGGGCCATGGAAATCGCTGGCCAGCAGCCGGCGGAAGACCTCGTGGCCGGCGCTGCCGGGCTGCCGGCTCGCGCCGACGACCGCGACCGCGCGCGGTGTGAGCAGCCGCGCGATGCTCCGCGCCTCCGCCCGCTGTTCCAGCGCCCGGGAGATGCCCCGGGTGTGCGGAGTCTGCGCCGTCGGGAACACCACCCGCACGCCACCAGCACCGTCCTGACCGGCGCCGTCCTGCCGGGGGGTGTGCGGGCGGGTCTCGGCGCCGGCGAAGCCCGCGGCGTGGAAGACCCGCAGCGCCCGGTCGTCGCCCGCGCGCAGATCGGCGACGAGGTGGCTCACCCCGCGCTCGCGGGCGGCGGCGATCAGGTGCTCGAGCAGCAGCAGTCCGAGCCCACGGCCGCGGTGCGCAGCCTCGACGACCAGGGCGACCACCGCGTCGTCGGAGCCGGCGATCCGTTCGTAGTCCGCCGTGCCGACCAGACGTCCGCGCAGCACGGCCGCGACGGCGAGCCGCCCGCTGTCACCGGTGGTGGGGTGACCGGTGATGGTGGGGTGACCTGCGGCGGCCGGGTCGCCGGCCGCGGTCAGGTGCCCGGCGAGCTCTTCCGGGGAGCGCTGCGCCCACCGCGCGGGCAGGCGCGCGACGTCCGCCGTGGACAGGCCAGACCGCAGCTCGGCCAGGCCCGGCGCGTCGGTGCCCAGCACGGGGCGCAGCTGAACGGGCGCGCCGTCGGCGAGAACGCCGTCCGCCGCCCAGTGCGCCGGGTAGCGAGATTTGACATCCTCCCCGGCCTGACGGCTGGGGATTCCCGCACCTTGCGATACGGGTTCCTGCTTCATCAACGGACGCCTCCTCGCTCTAGGAGCGAGGTGGTCTCACTCCGTCTCCACAGGCAGACACCGCGAGCCCCGCGGCCAGAATGCTCTTCGCAGCGTTGACATCCCGGTCGTGGTGCGCACCGCAGCGGCACTCCCACTCCCGTACGTGCAACGGCAGCCTTTCGATGATCGACCCACAGGCCGAGCAGGTCCTGCTGCTCGGGTAGAAACGGTCGATCGCGATCACCGTGCGGCCATACCAGTCGGCCTTGTACTCCAACATCCGCCGCAGCTCCGACCAGGAAGCGTCGGAGATCGCCCGTGCCAGCGAATGGTTGCGGACCATGGTGCGGACCGCCAGGTCCTCGATGACCACCGTTTGGTTCTCGCGGATGATCCTCGTGGACAGCTTGTGCAGATGATCCCGGCGCCGGTCGGCGATCCGCCCGTGGACACGTGCCACGGTGAGCCGGGCCCTGGCCCGGTTCGCCGAACCCTTCCGTTTGCGGGACAGTTCCCGCTGCGCGCGGGCGAGCCGGGCACGGTCGGCCCGCTCGTGCCGCGGGTTGGTCACCTTCTCGCCCGTCGACAAGGTGACCAGGGACGTGACGCCCGCATCGACCCCCACCTGTTGCGGCGACGGGGGCAGGCTGGTGATGGTCTCCTCGACCAGGATCGAGATGTGGTACTGGCCGCGGGCGTTGCGCGACACCGTCACCTGGGACGGCGCCGCACCCTCGGGCAGCGGACGTGACCAGGCGATGTCCAGCGGCTGGTCCTGTTTCGCGAGCCTGACCTGCCCGTCGCGGAAACCGAAGCAGTTGCGGAAGTAGGTCGCCGAGTCGAGGGTCCTGCCCTTCTTCTTGAAGGACGGGTAACCGGCCCGCTTCTCCCAGAAGTTCACATAGGCGGTCTGCAGATGCCGCAGCGTCGCCTGCAACGGCCCCTTCGACGGCTCGGCCAGCCACGCTGTTTCCGGGTCGCGTTTCCACGCCGTCAGCATCGTGTCCGTCTCGGCATGCGTGACCCGGCGCTGGTCGGAAAACCACGCCCGGTGCCGCTCCGCCAACGCCCGGTTGTACACGTAGCGCGCACAGCCGAACGTTTTCGCCAACTGCTCGGCCTGCTCGGCGTTCGGGTAGAAACGGTACCTGTAGGCCCGCTTCACAACCCGACTCCCCACGACCGGCAGAATACATCATTCGACTGTCACCCTGACGGCGGAGCTGACGCGCTAACCCCGCCCTGAAGGACGGGGCCTGCGCGCTACGTTTCATGGGTCACCCTGTGGACGCTATTCCGCGCCGGACCGCGCCGCCTCGGTCGCCGGCGCCCGGTCCCCGCCACCGGCCCGCGGCGCCCCCGCCGTGGTGCGACGACCCGCCGCGCCCGATGCGAGCCTGTCGCTCGCCCCGTATCGGTCGCCGTCCGGCATCGGACTGCACAATGGTGCAGACCTGGCGGCGGCCGGCGGATGCCGCGGGGGTGTCCGACGAGCAGGTTGTCGACACACGCGGTGGTCGCGGCGGGGTGCGTCCGGACGCGCCGTGCCCGGCATGGGTTGAACCGACGACGGGAGCGTCACATGGCTGGACGGCGGGCGGCGGCCCTGCGGGAACCGCGCAGGTCGGCCGACAGCTACCTCGACTTCGTCCAGGGTCTGGACGAGGCAGCCCTCACCGCCGTCCTGCGGGCCCGCCCGGACGTCCTCGAGGACCCGCCGCGCGGAGTCGGTGAGCTCGTGCGCCGGCTCGGGGACGCGGACTCGATGCTCGCCGCCGTCAACGACCTGGACCGCGACGGGCTCCTGCTGTGCGACGCGGTCATGATGCTGGGCCCGCCCGTCCCGCTGGACCGGCTGGTGATGCTGCTCGGCGGGTCCAGGGACGGGATCCGCGCGGCGCTGCGCCCGGTCACCCGGCGGGCGCTGCTCTGGGAGAGCGACGGCGTCGTCCACGCCTTCGAGCCGTTCCGGCGGCTGTGGGACGACGAGGTCGCGGTGTGGCATCCGGCTGCGGAGCTCATCCCGGCCATCGCCGTCACCGACCTGCGCCGTGCCGCCCGCGGGCTCGTTCCCGGGGCCCGGGTCACCTCGTCCACGACCTGGGAGCGGTCCGCCCGCGTCGTCGGGGAGCTGATGGCCGACCCGGACGGCGTCGCCGCCGCGGTGCAACGGCTGCCCCGGCCGGCCCGCGACCTGCTGGCCGAACTGGTCCGCGACCCGACGGGTCTGATGACCGGCGACGAGCCCGACGACGCCCTCGGTACAGGTGCCCTCGGTACAGGTGCCTTCGGTACGAACGGCTTCGATGGCGGGGCCCGTGGGCGGCTCCCGGCCGGGTCGAACCGGGAGGAAACGGCCGGGATACTTGTCGAGTCCGGGCTGCTCCTGCTCGTCGGCGGTGAGATCGAGGTGCCCCGGGAGGTCGTGACCGTCCTGTGGGCGGCAGACCCGGAGGTCCGGCTGACCGGGCCGCCGAGCCTCGGCCCGGCGGGCGCGGACCGCGCGGACGAGACGTTCGCCGCCGGGATCCAGGCCGCCGCCGGGCACGCCCTGCGGTCGGTGGCGGCGCTGCTCGCCGAGGCGGAGCGGGCGCCCCTCGCCGCGCTGAAGAAGGGCGGCATCGGCACCCGGGAACGCGCCCGGCTGGCCCGGACCCTCGCGCTCGCGGAGGACGAGCTCCCGCTCTGGATCGACGTCGCCCACGCCGCGGGGCTGCTGGCCCGCGAGGAGGGCGGCTACGCGCCGACCGGCGAGTACCCCGGCTGGCGCGGGTCGGACGTCGGACGTCGCTGGGCGGTGCTCGCCCTGGCCTGGTTCCTCCTCGACCAGTCCCCGACACACCGTGAGATCGACAGCGGCCGGGACCAGCCGCCGCCGCTCCCGCTCGCCTCCGGCGCGGGCCGGGTGCGCCGGACGCTGCTCACCACGGCCAGCCCCGGCCGGTCGCTGGCCGCCGCGGGCAGCCACCTCGAGTGGTTCCTGCCGCTGCACGGCTACGACCGGCCCCAGCTGGCGAACAAGCGCCAGGCCGCCGTCCGGGAGGCCGAGCTGCTCGGCGTCGCCGCCGAGGACACCGTCTCCGATCTCGGTGTCGCGGTCTGCGAGGTCCTCGCGGCGGCGCCGCTCGACCCGACCGGGCAGATGCGGGCCCACCAGTACGGTTTCCCGACGCCCACGCTGGCCGGGTTCGTCACCGAAACCCTCGGGCCGCTGGTGGACGAGCTGGCCCGCCGGTGCGGCCCCGCCCTGCCGGGCGACGCGTCCACCATGATCCTGCAGTCCGACCTGACCGCGACCGTGGCCGGCCAGCCCAACCACGCGATCGCCCGCCTGCTCGCCGACGCGGCCGTGTCGGAGTCGCGCGGCGCCGCCGGGATGTGGCGGTTCACCTCCGCGAGCATCCGCGGCGCGCTGGACGTCGGCTGGAGCGCGCAGGAGCTGCTCGACGAGCTGCGCGCCGGCGCGGCGCACGAGGTGCCCCAAGGGCTCGAGTACCTCGTGGCGGACGTCGCCCGCCGCCACGGCCACATCCGCGCGCGGGCGGTGCGGGCCGCGGTCGTCGCGGACGAGGCGACGATCAACGAGATCCTGGCGACCCGGGCGCTGCGGTCGCTGGACCTGCGGCGACTGGCACCGACCGTCGCGGCGTGCGGCGCGGACGCCGAGGACGTGGCCGAACGCCTGCGCGCCGCGGGCATGGCTCCGGTGGTCGAGGACGAGCACGGCACCGTCGTCATCCGCGGGCGGCCGGGCGGCCCGCCGGCCTCGGGCCGCGCCGCCGCCGCGGGGGCGGCTTCGGAGCGTGGCAGCGCGGGGAGCACGGGGAGCGCGGGCGAGTCCGGAACGTGGGCGGCTCCGGCGGATGTGGCGCGGCGCATCCTCGCGAACCGGGCCGGCGCCGGCGACGCCGCCCGGGCCGACCCGCGCGTCGTACGCCAGCTCGGCCGGCTGAACCCGCGGCTCACCCTCGCCGAGCGCCAGCTCCTCGCCGCCGCGCTCGACCACGGCGAGATCGTGACGATCATCTACCGGGACCGGTTCGAACGGCGGACCAGCCGTCTGATCGCCCCGGTGGAGCTGCTCGGCGGGCGTCTCGACTCCTGGTGCCACCTCCGCGAGGCGCGGCGCGAGTTCGCCGTCGCCCGCATCGAGGGGGTCACACCCGGCTGAGCGGGTCAGGGGCGGTGGCGCAGGCTTCCCGCCGGGCGCCCGCCGGCCTCGTCCTCGGACTGGTAGTCGAGGGCGCCGTCCGCCGCGAGGCGCAGCCTCGTCGTGCCGCCGCTCGTGCACACCGGCAGACCCAGCAGGGTGGGGTTGTCGCCCGAGCCCCCGATGTCACGCAGGACCACCTCGGGCCCGGAACCCGCCGCGGTGCTGATGCCCACGAGCTGCTGGTCACCGACGCACCGGATCGGCGCGTCACCTCCCAACGCCCCCAGCCCGACCAGGGTGACCTCGGAGTGGCCGACCGTCTGACCGCTCTCGCCGGGCCGCAGCGTGATCACGACGTCCTGCGCGACCCCCAGCCGCGAGATGATGCGTCCCTCCCAGGTGCCGGCGTACCCGGCCGGCAGGGCCCCCGGCACCGTGGGACCCGACCCGCCCGAGGGCGCCGAACCCGAGCTCGCCGGCGGCCCGCCGACGGTCGGCCTCGAGGTCGGCTGGTCGAGGAGGTCGGTCAGGGAGCCGATCCCGGCGGTGGCCTTGGGGCTCGCGCCGGCGTCCGCGCCGCCGCCGTCCGAGCCGCCGTCCGAGCCGCGCAGGGCGACCAGCAGGACGGCCGTCACGATCACGGCGAGGCACACGACACCCAGGGCGGCCACGGTCACGAGGGCGCGCAGCCCACCGGCCGGCGGGGCGTCGGGCCCGGCCGGGGTGCCCGATGGTGCGGCCGGTGCGCCCGGTGGTGCGGCCCACGATACGTCCGATGGTGCGGCCGCTGCGGCTGGCGGTGCGGCCGGCTCCGGCGGCCATGGCAGTGCCCGGTTGTTATCTTCCGATGTGGCGTGGTCGTTCGTCACGGTGGTGGTGGCGGGAACGTCCAGGTCGAGGAGCGCGACGGCCTGCCGGCTCAGCCCGGTGACCAGGTCCTGCGGCAGCCATCCGGCGGTGATCAGTTCGGCGGCGCCGCCGCCCGGGACGAGCTCCGCGAGCACGTCAAGCGGCCCCGGGCGCTCACCCGCCGCCTTGCGCAGGCAGGCGTCCACGATGCCGCGCAGCTCGGCAGGGACGGCGTCGAGCCGTGGCTCGCCCGCCAGGATGCCGTACATCACCGCGGGCATCCCGCTGCCCGAGAACGGGCCTGATCCCGTCGCGGCGAAGGCGAGCACCGAGCCGAGGGCGAAGACGTCGCTGGCCGGCCCCACCTCCTGCCCGCCGATCTGCTCGGGTGACATGAAGGCCGGCGAGCCGATCGCGGACCCGGAATGGGTGAGCACGGTGGCGTCGAACGCGCGGGAGATCCCGAAGTCGATGACCCGTGGCCCGTCCAGGCCGAGCAGCACGTTCGAGGGCTTGAGATCGCGGTGCACCAGGCCGGCGGCGTGCACGGCGCTCAGCGCCTCGGCGAGGCCGGCACCCAGCGCCCGCGCGGTCGGTACCGGAAGCGGGCCGCGCCGGCGCACCGCCTCCAGCAGGGACGGTCCCGGGACGTACCCGGTGACCAGGTAGGGCTGCTCGGCGTCCGGGTCGGCGTCGATCACCGGCGCGGTCCAGGCGCCGCCGACCCGGCGGGCGGCCTCGACCTCGCGGCGGAACCGGGCGCGGAACGTCGGATCGCCGGCGAACTCCGGCCGGATCACCTTGACGGCGACGGTGCGCCCGCCCGGGCCGCGGGCCAGGTACACCCGGCCCATCCCGCCGGCGCCGAGCAGGCCGAGCAGCCGGTATCCGCCGGTGGTCCGGGGATCATCCGCGCGGAGGGGTTCCATCCGGGACGACTCCTCCCGCCCGTCGCGGACTGCCGGTCGGGGCCGCCGGCCGTCCCGCGCGGCCGGCCCCGTCCCGCCGCCGCGCGACTCAGGCGACCTGGAACGATCGTTTGGGCAGTCCCATCATGTAACCCTCGGCCGGGACGATGAGCGGCGCCTCGGGCCGCGGCGGGTCCGGCTCCGGCCCGGGCCTGCGGTGGCCGATCCCCGGAGTGTCGCAGGTCATCCGGAAGCGGCGGCGGTCCGAACCCGCTGAAGTCGTAGACAAGGGGGCGGCGGACGTCCGCGACGCCGGCCGGCACGCAGGCCCGGCCCGCCGTCCACCGGTCGGTACATCAAGTCGGAAGGCACAGGCAGACAGCTTGAACGCGCACGCAGGTCACGGGTCGGATGGCGCGGGGGGCCGGGGAGCGGGCCACGACCCCGGCCAGGGTGCCGGTCGCGAGCACGACCACGGGAGCGGCCGAGCGGGGGAGACCGCCGCCGAGCCCCGCTGGCTCGACGCCGACGAACGGGCGGCCTGGCGCGGTCTGATCGGTGTGATGACCCGGCTGCCCGCCGCCCTCGACACCCAGCTCCGCCGGGACGCCGGACTGAGCCACTTCGAGTACTCGGTGCTGGTCGGGCTCTCGGAGGCACCGAACCGGACGCTCGCGATGGCTCGGCTCGCCCAGTTCACCTGCGGCTCGCTGTCCAGGCTCTCGCACGCGGTCAAGCGTCTCGAGGACAAGGGCTGGGTGCGCCGCGCCCCGTGCGCGGCCGACGGACGAGTCACGAACGCCACGCTGACCGACACCGGTTTCGCGAAGCTGGCCGACTCCGCTCCCGGCCATGTGGAGACCGTTCGCGACCTGGTCGTCGAGGCGCTCGCGCGCGACCAGCTCGACCAGCTCGCGGCCATCTGCGGCCAGATCCTCGACCGCCTCGACACCGCGCCGCCGCCCCGGCCCCGCTGAACCGCCGGCCCGGGCCGGGTCAGACGCCTGTGGTCGACCCCGGACGGGCGATCATCAGCACCGTGACCACGGCCCACAGCAGGCTGAACATGCCGGTGGTCATCGCGAGCCGCTTCGTCCGTGCGGCGACGGCCGCCGGGTTCGCGTGCCCGGCGCCGGCCGGCCCGGTGGCCCCGCCTGGGGCGATCTCCTCCAGAAGCTGCCGCTGCCACGGGAGGACCACCGCCGCCAGCAGCACCGCGGCCAGCCCCGTCAGGATGATCGAGGTGACGAGCCACGGGTCGCCGAGGACGTCCATGCTCGCGGCGGTGGCGAAACCGAAGATCGGCACGGTGATGCCGATCGCCGCGTAGACGTTGCAGATGCGGTGCAGCGTGCCGACCACTCCCGCCGTCCTGACGTCGCCCGGGTCACGCAGCGCCGCCCGCACCGCCGGCGCGTACATGCTCGCCGCGACCGTCACCGGGCCGATGGCGATGATCGCTACGAGAACGTGGACGCTCAACAGGAATGTGGTCACGGGTCCGTCCTGGGAGTGCGGAGGCAGCCGGAGGATGCGGCAACCGCCACGGTAGGCGCCGAACCGCCGCTTTCGTGAGTGGCAGGAGTGCCATCTACCGACGGATTCCCGCCACGGGGACTCCTCCCCTTCGGCCCTTGACACCCACAGCTGTCGGCGGTGAACAGTTCCTGTTCATGGCGTAATACCCCCGTGAGCTGGGCTCAGGTCAGGGGTGGGACCGGCGGGATCGCCCGTTGGCGGGAAACAGTTGCCTGGTTATCGTCCTGCCATGCACACCGTGGCGGTTCTCGCCCTCGAGGGCGTGGTCCCCTTCGATCTCGCGGTGCCCGTCGACACCTTCGGCCGTGCCCGGCTCCCCGACGGCCGGGCGGCCTATCGGGTGAAGATCTGCGCTGGTAGGAGCATCAGCGGCACCGTCGAGGCCGACGGCGGGGCGTTCTCCCTGCGGGCCCCCTGGGGGCTGGACGCGCTCGCCGAGGCCGACACGATCGTCGTCCCCGGCGTCGGCGAGCAGGCCGGACCCCTGCCCCCGGAGTCCGTCACCGCGCTGCGGGCCGCCGCCGCGCGCGGCACCCGTATCGCCTCCGTCTGCGTCGGCGCGTTCCTGCTCGCGCAGACCGGCCTGCTGGACGGCCTGCGCGCGACCACGCACTGGATCGCCGCCGAGGAGCTCGCCCGCCGTCATCCCGCCGTGCAAGTGGACCCGAACGTGCTGTTCGTCGACAACGGGCAGATCCTGACCTCGGCCGGCGCCGCGGCCGGCCTCGACCTGTGCCTGCACATGATCCGCTCCGACCATGGGGTCGCCGTGGCCGCGGACGTCGCCCGGCTGTCGGTCGTCCCGCTGGCCAGGGAAGGAGGCCAGGCCCAGTTCATCGTCCGCGACCGCCCGCCGCCGGACGGCTCCGTCCTCGAACCACTGCTGCGGTGGATGGAGGCGAACTGCCACCGCCCGTTGACGGTGGACGACCTCGCCGCCCAGGCGATGACGAGCCCACGCACGCTCAACCGCCGCTTCCGCGAACAGACGGGCACGACCCCGTCCCAGTGGCTGCACCGGGTGCGCCTGCGGCAGGCGCAGTACCTGCTTGAGACCACCGGGCACTCGGTGGAGCGGATCGCCGCGCAGGTCGGCTTCGGATCGCCCACCGCCTTCCGGGACGGGTTCCGCCGGCTGGTCGGCACCAGCCCCCAGGCCTACCGCCGGGCCTTCCGTGACGCTGTCACGCCTCCCGGGTAGGGAGCGCGTCGAAGACGGCGGGCCGCTTCTCCGTGCGCGCGGTCAGCGCCTCCGCGAGCCCTGGGCCCTCGAAGGCGATGTCCATCCGGCGGAGCGTGTCGGTCAGCGCGTCGTCCTGAGAACGATCGAGGTCCAGGTAGACCTGTTCCTTGATCATTGCCAGCGAGAACGGCGAGCAGTTCTCGACCAGGTCCTTCGCGTAGGCGACCGCGGCCTCCAGAACGGTCCCGTCGGGGACGACCTGCTGGACGAGCCCGAGCTTCGCAGCCTCCTGGGCGCCGATGGTCCGCCCGGTGAGAAGCAGGTCCAGCGCCGGCTGGAGGCCGATGGCCCGTGGCAGCAGCCAGGAGACGCCGTACTCCGCCGCGAGACCGAGCCGGGAGAACGCGGTCGCGATCTTGGCTGACTCGGCGGCGATCCGGATGTCGCTGCCCATCATGTAGGCGAAACCGATGCCCACCGCGGCGCCGTTCACCGCGGCGATCACCGGCTTGCGCAGGCGCATCGTGAGGGCCGGCAGGTCCTCGCGAGCCGGTACGAACTTCTTGATCGCTTCGGCGCCGTCGCGCAGCACCGCGAGATCGGCTCCGGCGCAGAAGCCCGCGCCGGCACCAGTGACCACGATTGCCCGGACCTGCGGGTCGTCATCCGCCGCACGCAGGGCGGCCGCATAGGCGAGCGCCATCGTGCTGGTCACCGCGTTGCGTGCCTGCGGCCGGTTGAACGTGATGACGCAGACGCCGTCGCGGATCTCGGTCAGGATCTCCTTCTCATCGGTCTCCGCCGTCACCGTGCCCGCCTCCGTCACCGTGCCCGCCTCCGTCATCGTTTGTCGTCGTCCGTGAGCGTAGGCGACCGCGGGCAGGCGATGCGCCCGCTTGTGACATGCCTTGTTCGTGGCGGCCGGGAAACCCCGACCGCCACTTTCTGCTTCTGATCAATTACGTTCCACTCGGTTACCTTCCACCGCGAACCCGGGTGTCACCGCGTGCCTGCGACCGCGCGGACTCGGCGGTGGCGCGTCCGCTGAAGCCGCTCTCGGCCAGCGTGTCCACCCCCTGCTCGTCGGCCCGACCACTGGACCGGAACGCCGCGGCCACCTTCGTCAGACCGGTGACGAGCGCGGCCAGCGCGACCCACAGGACGACGAACGAGTAGGTCGGGTAGTGGTGCGCCGCCGCCCAGAAGGCGATGCCGATCGAGAAGGCACCGATCGCCAGCGGCGCCCACCACGGAGCCCCACCACGCAGGTTCCCGGCAGCCGTGCCGAAGGTCGGGCCACCGCGGTCGACGCGCCGATGCGCGAACGCCGTCGCGATGGCGTGGATGCCCGCGACCAGCAGATACCACGCCACCATGCGGGCCACCACGGTGAGCGTGGGCGCCGGCCATGCGAGCGCGACGATGCCGCCGATGACGAACAGCAGCGCCAGCAACGCATGCGTGGGGCGCCAGTCCGCCGCGGCCGTCATCGCGGCGGCGAGCTCACTGACCGCTGCGACCAGCAGCATGATCCCGAGCAGGATGGCGATCGACTTCCCGGTGGTGAGGCCGAACATCGGTATGGCCAGCGCGAACAGGATCCATCCGATCCCGAGCATCAGCAGCGCGGGACCAGCCTTGGCCGCCAGTCCCGGGCCACCGAGGGCGCCGCTGCCGCCAGCGCCCGTCCGGCCGCCGTGCGCGTGCTCACCACGCAGGTGGTCAGGCTGGTTCTGGTAGGTGCGGTCGGGCGTCCGGGAGCGATCGGCGAAGATCGTCTGGTCGTCCGTACCCGCGTTCGGATGCTCTGCGCTCCCCCTACCCGATGCGGAATCTCCACCTGATCGGGTGGATCGGGTGGAGAAGTCGTCGGGCAGCTCCGGATCGGCGCGCCCGCCGCGTCGTTCACGCCGCGGACCGCCGGCGCCAGTAGATGCACTCATGAAGTCATCCCTCCAGTGGAGTGGTGGTTGTGCCGCCTGTCCTCCTTCGCGCGTGCTCCTCACGTGTCCTCCGGTCTCTCACGTGCCCTGGGTACGGGCATGTCATACCGTGCGTGACGAGATCGGTCCGATCGGTGCACATGACGGACGTGGTGGCAGGATCGGTTGCCTGCGTCGGTCCGCTGGCACCAACCTGATGACCGGCGGCGTGCCCGGGACTGCAACGAGGAGACGCGATGAAGATCGATTTCACTCTGTCTGACGACATCGCCTCGACCTCGACCACTGCCGCCCGCGTCGAGAAGGAGGGGTACGCCGGCACCTGGGTCGGGGAGACCCGGCACGACCCGTTCATGCAGTGTCTTCAGGCCGCGACCGCGACCAGTTCCCTGACGGTCGGGACATCGATCGCGATCGCGTTTGGCCGCACGCCGATGACACTGGCGAATCTGGGATACGACCTGGCGCAGTACAGCGAGGGCCGGTTTGTCCTCGGCCTCGGATCGCAGATCAAGCCGCACATCGAGAAGCGCTTCTCGATGCCGTGGTCGCACCCCGCCGCCCGCATGCGTGAGCTCATCCTGGCGATCCGGGCAATCTGGGACTGCTGGCAGAACGGCACAAAGCTGGACTTCCGCGGTGATTTCTACACCCACACGCTCATGACCCCGTTCTTCACCCCCAAGCCGCACTCCTTCGGCCCGCCCCCGATCTACCTCGCCGGGGTGGGACCCGGCATGACCGAGGTCGCCGGCGAGGTCGCGGACGGGTTCCTCGTCCATCCCTTCAGCACCATGCGCTACGTCGAGGAGGTGACGATTCCCGCACTGCTGCGCGGCCGGGCCAAGGCCGGCAAGACCGACCTGGAGGACTTCACGATCTGCGGGCCTTCCTTCGTCACCATCGGCCGGACCGCACAGGAGATGGACCGCGCGGTGGCCGCCACCAAGAAGCAGATCGCCTTCTACGGCTCCACCCCCGCCTACCGCGCCGTCTTCGACATGCACGGCTGGGGCGAGGTGCAGCCCGAGCTGACGGCCATCTCCAAGCAGGGCCGCTGGGATGACATGGCCGACCTGGTGACCGACGAGATGATGGCCGAGTTCTCCGTCGTAGGCACCCCCGAGGAGGTCGGCCGCGCACTCGGTGAGAAGATCGGCGACGTCTACGCCCGGACAACGCTCTACGACTCGGGCGGCTCCGACCCGGCGCACTGGCCCGCGGTGCTCGACGCGGCCCGCTGACCCGCCCGGCACGCCCCATCGGGAATGGGTAGCCGTCGCCAGGTGTCCTCCTAGGCGAGCCCCGAGTGACAAAGGGGGATGAGGATGGCCTCGAACTGGGAGCTTGTGCCCCCACCGCCTGCGGAGCCGCCACTGCACCCGCGGCGCGGCATACACGAGCCGACCGCAGGCAGCCCCCCGCGCCGTCCCGGTTCGGTGCGGCGAACGATCACACTCGACTCGCTGCGCCCGGACGGCCCGACCGGAAACCTGATCCTGATCGGCCGCGGTCGGGACCTGGCCACCGGCCCCGAGGGCGCCGCCTCCGTGATCGCCGAGGCGATGTTCCGCTTCGAGATCGCCTTCCAGAGCCGTCGCGAAATCCTGCGCGTCGAGACTGCTCCAGAGGTCCCCGAACTGGCCGGCCTCATCGGCGTGAGCTCCACATCCGGCTTCCGTCGTCACCTGGCCGAGATCGTGCCGGAGCTCCGGGCCACCCATCCGCTGCTTGCCGCGTTGTTCGACGATGCCCCGGTGACCTCGCTCGTCTCCGGCTACGCGACAGCTCGCATGGGCCTCGTTCACGGCGATGGACGGATCATGCTGGCGCAGGCCGACCAATGCGCAGGCTGGGCGCGCGGCGCGACGATCATCAACTCGATCGAGGACGGGAACGGCCCACCCATGGTCACCGGCCCACGGGCGCCGTCCCTGCTGGTGCCCGATGATCCGATGGCATGGCATGCGCTGACCGGACTGCCTCCGCACGGCATGCGGCGGGCCCGCCGCCTTGACCTGCTGCCCGCCGGCGTCGACGCACTGCAGGTGGACGTGCTTTTCCGGGACAGCTACCAGTCCGACAGCGGACCTGAGGCCGTCATCCACGAGTACACGGTGAACGCGCTGCTCGACCCGGAGACAATGACGTTCACCGAGATCGAGTCGACTCCGCGCGCGCTGCCGTGGGTCGAGTGCCCGAGCGCGGCCGCGAGCGCCACCCGGCTGGCTGGCGCCGCAGCCGCAGACGTCCGGCAGGTCGTGGGCACAACCTTCCGCGGTACGTCTACCTGCACGCACCTGAACGACACACTGCGATCGCTCGGCGATGTCCCCGCCCTGGCGGCCATGCTGCCAGGGCGCTCGGCACCGTAGGCGTGATCTTGCGGCGAGTGTGTCGATGGGAGAAGGTGGACGGATTCGGACGGGACACAGTTTCTTCGGGAGTCTTTCGTGGGTAGCCGCAGTTTCGAGATAGACGTGGTCGACAAGGTCGCATGGCTCGTTCTCTCCAGGCCGGAAGAACTCAACACGCTTCAACCGGATTTCTGGCGAGATCTCCCCCTGGCCGTTTCGAAGATTGACCAGGACGGAGGCGTCCGGGTGCTCGTGATCTCGTCGACCGGTCGACACTTCACCGCGGGCCTGGACCTGAATGTCTTCGGCGGCACGGAGCTTTTTCCGGACGGAGAGCCGGCTCGTGTCAACATGACCCGCCGCTCGCTTATTCTTCGCATGCAGGGCGCTCTCACTGCGCTGGAACGGGTGCGCTTCCCCGTTCTCGCGGCGGTGCAGGGCGGTTGTGTCGGGGGCGGCCTCGACCTTGTGACGGCCTGCGACATGCGTTATGCCACCGCGGACGCGTTTTTCGTTGTTCAGGAGACAAAGATCGGAATTACCGCCGATCTCGGCACACTGCAGCGACTCCCCAAGATAATTCCGGACGGAGTTGCGCGTGAGCTCGTCTACACCGGTCGTCGACTTCCCGCCGACCGTGCGCTCGCCGTCGGCCTGGTGAACGAGGTCTACCCGGATCAGGAAGCGATGCTGCGCGGTGTACGCGAGGTTGCGGAGGAAATTGCCGCCAACAGCCCAATGGCGGTCTGGGGGAGCAAGGAGATGCTGCTCTACTCGCGCGATCACCCCGTCGCCGACGCCCTGGCACACACGGCAACCTGGCAGGCGGGGGCACTCCAGCCAGTAGACGTTACCGAGTCGATTCAGGCCCGGATGGAGAAGCGCGTCCCGAACTACCCGGATCTCCCGTCGACCTCGGATACCTGACGGCGCCGTCGTCCGAATCCGAGTGTCCTGTCGAAGCCCGTCCTGTACGAGACCGAATCCCTCCTCGTGGTTCGCCTCGGGAGGGTGGGTTGTCCCTGTCGTCGGGTCGGTTGGTGTTGGGTGATGGGTTGGGGTGGTGGTAGGGGTCTGGGTTGATGGTGACGGTGTGGCCGAGGGCGGTGGTCCAGTGGAAGATACCGGGTTCTGGTTGGTGGATTTTCCATTTTCCTTTACGTCGGCGCGGATCTGGTCGGTGGTTCTGTTGTCGGCTGTGGTGTTCTGGGTGGAGATTCGGCGGGCGAGTTGGTCAATGCGCTGGTAGCAGGCATGGGCTTCGTCGGCGGGGAGGAAGGCGGTCAGCCTGCTGGCGTTGTCTTCGCTGGTGAGGATCCGAACCCGGCGTTCGGCTTTTCGTGCTTGGGTGCGTGCGGTGGAACCGTCGGGGTCGAGGGTGTGTACGGCGCGTCGGGTGGCGTCGGTGAAGGCTTCTCTGGTGCGGCGGGGGCCGCCGTGGAGTACGTGTTTTTCGACGGCTGCCACGAGGTCGTCGTCCAGGGGTCGTGTGGCGCGTGCGAGGGTGTGGAGTCGTGGGAGGTCGATGCGGCCTTTTCTCAGTTCGTGGAGTGCGTGGGGGAGGCGGTTGGTGATGGTGCGGGCGTGGGACATGTCGCGGGCGGCGGTGATGGGGGAGACGCTGATCTCGATGGCGACGTCCTCGGGTGCGAGCTCGCTGGGCGCTGCGGTGGTTGTGGTGTTGTCAGGTGAGCAGATCCGGGCGAGTGCGGCGAGGTCCTCGATCATTTCTGCCTGGATCCAGCCCAGGAGCATGGCCTTGCTCTGGTAGTTGTCGAGGTGATGGCGGAATTGTTCGGCAGCCGACCCGCTGCCGGAGATCTGGTTGGCCTCCTCGGTTTGTGTGATGGCGATTTCCTGCGCCGTTGTGAAGGTCGGTCTGGTGTCTCCGGTCAGTTCGGCGTGTGCGGCTGCGAGCACGTTGAGGAGGAGTTTCGGGTGCCGCTTTGGCTGCTCTGTATTCGTCTCCGACGTCTGGGGCGGGGTGTGGCTGGGTGTGTGCATGGGGATGACCGCCTGCCAACGCGAGACCGTTTCGAACGTGCGTTCGATTCTAGGTGAGGTTGGTGCGGTCAGGCAAGCGTGCTCGTTGACGAGACCACAAATGTGTCTCCTGTGCTCGCGGGGAGGTCCCCGGGCTGTGTGAGCGCGCCGGCGAGATGGTTCTCGCCCGTCTCATCGCACCCCGCTATTGGTGCCCCGACCAGGTATTTTTCCCGGCGGAGGGACCGGCCCGGACGCGGTGCGCGAAGGTTGTCGGTCGGCCCGGCAAGGCGGTTGACCGGATTGGGTGGTCCGCGTAGCGTCGTCGCGGACGGTGATTGTCGGCGGGTGTCACCGTCACATTGACGGCAGGGCTAAATGTCGTCGAATCTATAAATGAATTCGAGGGTTATCAAATAAACAGTGCCTGGATGGTTGGGTGGGTTCCGGTGTCGCGGGATTCTCTGCGCCACGTCGGGTTCGTGGGCCGGCCAGAGTTGAGGGCGGAGTGGTCGGTGCGACTTTTCGGGCCGAGTCACACCGCCGTCGCCTGCGATCACACCCGCACTTCGGCCATCCAGGAGATCATGCCCTGGGTGGCCGCGCGGTGATCGCGGCTGGGTCGGCCGATGGCGGCCCAGCCGCGATGCACCCCAGCTGCTGGGAACGGCGACTTACCCGGTCAGCACCGTCCGCCGTTACTGCAGGTCGGTCCGTCCGGCTGCGGCTCGAGGTCCTCGAGGTCCTCGAGGGCGCGGGTCGGGGCGGGCAGATCGTGCCTCACCGTCACACGCGATCCGTCGAAGCTCAGCAGGCCGGAGATCGGGATACTTTCGGGGAGCGGATCCTCGTACGACCAGGCGACGTCCTCCACGACGACGTCCCCGACGATCGCCGACCAGTAGGACGCGGCTCCCTTGTAGGGGCAGTAGGTCGTCGTCGTGCTCGGGCGGAGAAGTCCCATGTCGACCTGCTGGCGGCGAACGTACAGCCGTGGTGCGAGCGCGGACTCGTACAGGGCAACGGTGTCCGAGGTGTCGACGAGGACCGCGTCGCCGACCTCGACGCGCAGGCGCCGAGTCGAGCGAAGGCAGTCGACCCGGTGGTAGGGGTTGCGCGGATGCCCGAGCATCCGTTCCTCTTCTTCCCACCATTCGTCGACAGCGTCCCATGGAACCCGTACGTGTCCTGCGACGGCGGGCTCGGGTTCGGATGCCACAGTCACCTGGACATCCTCGGAGGGGAACGCATAGGTCGGAGGTTGTCCCGGTGCATGAACCAGCAGCACTCGCTCGCTGTCGATCACGGTCCGACCGTCGGAACGGCCGCGTACCCGACGTTGGAAGGGCTCGACGTAGACAAGCGGTGTCGGGAGAGACGCGCTGAAGCGGCCGGCTGGCCGCGTGGACAGGGGGCCTCGTCCAGTCGTGAGACTCATAGCGCGGTCCTGTCGTCGACCGCGCGCCCGTCATTCCTGAAGCCCCGCATCATGGCGTCGACGGTGAACGACGAGATCAGTGCATCGGCCTCGTCGTAGACCCGGCATTCGGAATGGGTCATTCCGTCGCCGGCGAAGGTCGACAGATGGTGATAGCGCATCCAGTGGTCGGCCCGGACATTGGAGTGAAAGGAGATGCCAATCGCGTTGATCCCCATCGACAGCGTGCGATGGGCCTGGTTCTGGCCGACCCCCTCATGCGGGCGCAGGGCGGCGGCGATGGAGATGTGCCCGGTGAACTGGGCGAGCAGCCCGGCCTGTAGGCACGGGTCGTCCGGCACCGTGCGGAACCGGACCCATGTGTCGATGACCGGAGGACCCACGGGCGCGGCCGGGTCGTCGGTGTACGCCGCGTCGACCATGCGGATGTCGCGTCCGGTCACGGACATGTCGTAGGGCTTGCTGTCGTAGGGGCCTGCGGATGGCGGCGGGGCCGCGGAGTGGCGGACGACGTCCGGTGCGGTGACATCGAGCAGCAGGGTGCCGCTGGCGCGCCGCTTTCCGCGCTGGGAGACGTGTACTGCCAGCGTTGTGAAGCTCCGGCCGGAGCTGAGCTCGTCCACCTCGAACTCGAGAGGTTCGCGCGTGTCCGCTGCCCGGTAGAACACCATGTGCGCCGAGACAACCCGCCGCCCGGGCGCGTGGCGGCCGCCGGCCACCACGGCCTGCCCGAGCATCTGGCTGCCTTCGACGACAGGCCGCCGGGGATCAGCAAGGGCCACGCTGACGTATCTGCGGTCGCCGGCCTGGCGGACATTCATGATGTCGATGAGATCTGAGGCGTCGCCCCAGGTGGGGAAGCGTTTGATCGTGCTGTCGCGGGGCTGCTCGCCGGGGAGCTCGTCGACGATCTCCACCCGGACCCGGTCGTGGTCGAAGGCGGCGAAGTCGGTCAGCCACTCCAGGCCGGAAGCCGGCTGGGTGAAGGCCCACAGCGCGTCCCGGCCGTCGACCGTCGTCGTGCTGGCGGGGTCGTGCCAGTCGACGGCGTCGGCGTCGACCTTCCCCTCGAGGGACCACAAGCGTGCCGTGCCCTTCACCGGGCACGACACCGTCCGGCCCTCGTCTCCGAAGGAGTCGAACCGGATGTCGGAGCGTGGAAAGTAAAGGACGGGGACCTGCCCCGGTTCCTGTACCCGGACGGCGGCTGTCGACTCCGCGACCAGGGTGTCACCCCACCACGCTCGGGCGGGGTAGGGGCATGGCTGCCGAGTTAAAGCCGGATCGCTTGCCGACGTCGCGTCGGCCGTTACAGGCTGCACGTCACAGGAAGCTAACACTGTGCCCAGGGTTGGGACGAGGAATCCGGAGTCGAGGGGCATCGGACCCGACTGTTTCGAGCCGTCGGTGGCCGCTCAGTGGGTGCCCGCCGTCGAGGACAGGCGGGTCAGCCACCCGAGGACCAGTGAGTTGAACACCTCGGGGTGCTCCTGATGCAGCCAGTGGCCGCCCGGCAGCACGTGAACCTCGTCGGACGGGCCCGCGGACAAGTCGCGTTCCCATTCGGCCTGGTCGGCGCGCCGTTCCCCGTACACGGACAGCACGGGGCAGGTCCGCTTGGCCAGGTAGTCGTCGCTCTGCTCCCGGCGGCCGAACTGGTCGACATCCAGCCACATGCCGGCGAAGGCCGCCTGGGCCACGTCGACAGGTACGCCCAGCGCGCGTCGTCGGTGCCAGGTCGTCAGGTGCTCGGGGGCGTCGGGGCCAGCCAGCGCCGCGAGATACCTCAGCAGGCGCTTGACCCCGCCCGGCTCGCCGAGGTTCGCCAGCGACCGTGCGGATCTCTCAACGTCAGCTTCGGGCAGGCCGTAGGCGGGCTCCACCGCGACGACGGCGCGGACGAGATCGGGATGTTCCACGGCCAGCGCACTGGCGACCATCGCGCCCAGCGAGTGTCCGACGGCGACCACCCCGCCGTTGCTCGCGGTCACCCCCAACTCGCGAAGCAGGGCCGCGATGTCGGCGGCCAGGATCCGCGGCCGCAGCCCCTTCGAACCGGTGGACCGACCGTGGCCACGCAGATCGACGGCGATCACGCGGTGGCGCCGGAGGAATGCTGGGATCTGGAAGTTCCAGTCGTGCGAGTCGCAACACCAGCCGTGGACGAGCACCAGGGGCGGGGGTGCGCTGGGCGCTCTCGTCCCGTTCAGGCTCACCGGGCCTGGGCTCTCACCGAGGATCGCGGTCCCGTCCCGGGCCGGATCGTCGGTGAAGAACAGCCTGGTCTCGACCCCGAGGTCGAAGTACGGCATCGGTAGCCCCCGTTCGCTAGACGACGTTCGTTGACAATGGACTCGGGTGAGGACGCCGCGTCCGGCCCTGGAGGGCCTGCGCATGGCACGGACGAAGTCCTGCCAGACCGACGATCCGTGTCCGTCCGATGTTCCCGTGATTCCGCGGTTGTCTCGTCCGCGGGGCCTGCGGCGGCGGGCTGGCATCCTGGGGTGCGTGGACGCTGCCCCGAGGGATTCGACTGTCTCGCGTCGAGCCTCTGCCCGCAGGTACCTCATGTGTCCACCGGAGTACTTCGACGTCACCTATGCCATCAACCCGTGGATGCGCCCCGAGGTACCGACGGACCTCGCCCGGGTACACGCCCAGTGGGAGGCGCTGCGGGCCGTGTATCTGGGGCTGGGCCACCAGGTCGAGTTGGTCGAGCCGGTTCCCGGGCTACCGGACATGGTCTACGCGGCCAACGGCGGCCTGGTCGTCGACGGCGTCGCGGTCGGGGCGCGTTTCCGGTACCCGCAGCGGCGGGCCGAGGCTGACCACTACCTCGACTGGTTCCGCGGGGCTGGAATGCGGCGGGTGCACGCCCCGTCGTACGTCAACGAGGGCGAAGGAGATTTCCTGCCGGTCGGCGGCGTTGTCCTGGCCGGGACGGGTTTCCGTACCGAGCCACGTGCGCACGCCGAGGTGGCGGGTGTTCTCGGCCGCAGGGTGCTGACCCTGGAGCTGGTCGATCCACGTTTCTACCATCTCGACACCGCGCTCTGTGTCCTCACCGAGGACCTTGTCGCGTACTACCCGGCGGCATTCAGCGCGCGTAGCAACGCCCTGCTCCAGGAGACGTTTCCGGGGGCTCTCACGGTGTCCGAGCGGGAGGCGGTCGCGTTCGCGCTGAACGCGGTCAGTGATGGGCTGCACGTGGTGATCTCGGCCGATGCTGTCGGGTTCGCGAGCGCTCTGCGTGACCATGGATTCATCCCGGTCGGCGTGGCCACGGATGAGATCCGGCGGGGTGGCGGCGGCGCGAAATGCTGCACGCTGGAACTGCGTCCGGCCGGCTGAGCCTGGCCGACTGAGCTCGGGAGTGCTCACCAAGCGAGACCGCCGCGCCGTTTCGGCGAAGATCGTGCACGTTCCGTGGGCGCGCCGGGCGTGGCAATCAGGACAACTTTCGCCTGATGCGTTGTGGAGGTACTTTCTATCGCGGCATGAAGTACTCTGGAGCGGATCATCGGGACGACGTCGGACAACCTATGACTAAAATTGTTACGATGGTCGCGGCCGTGGACGGCCTGCCGACCATAGAAGAAACAGATGCAATGCTGGTCGAGCTGAACCGGCTTCCACGGGATCCGGTGGTGACCGATCTGATCGACGAGCTGCTGGATTTCCGGTCGCTCCTCGCCGCCGCCGTCTGAGCGGCTGCTCCGAAGCGACCGGAACCCGGCTACGCCGGACGGTGTTTCCGCCCTACCGGGCAGGTGACGCCGTCCGGTGAGACCTCATCGGGTCACTGCTGCGCCCCGAACGGCTGGCCCTGCTGCTGGCTGCCCTGGCCGCCCTGGCCGAACTGGTTGTACTGGCTGGAACCGAGCCGGTCGCGCGAGGCGCCGCCCAGGGCCGAGCCGGCTCCGACAAGCTCCTGGATACGGTTCTCGACGTACCGCTCGCTGTGGTTCGTCTTGTCCGCGATCCGCGCAACGAGGTCGTTGACGCTGGTCGACGCGTCCAGGTCGGCGGTGCTCACCTGACCGAACTGGTCCAGGATGCGGTAGCGGATCTGGCGCCAGTTCTGCCGAAGCTGCTGCTCCACCTGCTGTGCCTGCTGCTGCTCCATGGTTCGGGAGACTCCTTTCAGTCGGGCTTTTTATTTCCCGCTAGGCGGCGCCCATGACGCTACCCCAGAAGCGCTTCCCGGCAAAGTCGAGGACTAATTATGTGGGCTGGTGGCAGGGTGGGTGTGGCGTCCATCTCCGTCGGGCGAATCCTGAATTTCGAGCTGTTCTAAATAGTTCGGATTCTGCGGTCTGGTCGGCGGGTCGCGGGATGTTCGACGGCTTTGTTGCGGCGCGGGCGCGTGCGTCGGCATTGCCGCTCGCCGCCGATCGCGGGAGCGCCGGTCGCGGATGGGGCGGCGGGCGGGCGAACCCGGCGCGATCCCGCACACCGACCGGCGCGGGCGAAACTGCCCGGGCGAAACTGCCCGGGCGGAACGGTCCCGGCTGAACGATCCGGGTGGAACGCGGGCCGGCAGAGTGGTCAGGGGGCTGGACAGCGTGCGGCGACAGCCATATCTTCACTAATTGACTGAACAAAGTGGGGTTACTGACGGTGGTCGAAGGGCGGTGGCTTCCCATGCCCCCAGCAGGCTCAGTCCCGCTGTCGGTGCTCGACCTGGCCCCCCTCCCCTCGGGATCCTCGGCGGCCGACGCGCTGCGCAACACGCTCGATCTGGCCCGGCAGGCCGAGCGGTTCGGCTACGCCCGCTACTGGCTCGCCGAGCATCACCTGACCCCGGGGGTCGCCTCCGCCGCACCCGCCGTTCTGATCGCCCTGGTCGCAGCGGCGACGGAGAGGATCAGGGTCGGCTCCGGGGCGGTCCAGACCGGGCATGACACGGCGGTGGTCGTCGCCGAGCAGTTCGGCACGATCGCGCACCTTCACCCCGGGCGGGTCGACCTGGGGCTTGGTCGATCCAACCTGGGCCGCTTGGTCGACCGGGCCGCCAAGCCCACGCCGAACGGCACAGTGCAGCCCCTGAACGGCACAGCGCAGCCCCTGAACGGCACAGCGCAGCCCCTGAACGGCACAGCGCAGCCGCCGCCTCGACCCTCGGCGCGGGTGGTCGACGGCCTGCTCCTCCCTGAGTCGCCGGCGGTCACCTTCGACGTGGAGCGCCTCGGCCGGCAGTTGCGGCTGGTCGGTTTCCGGGACGGACCCGAGGAGGACTACACCGCGCTGGTCCGCGACATCCAGGCGTTCGTCGGTGGTACCTACCGTGCGCCTGACGGTACGGCGCTGTCCGCGCCGGCCGCGGAGGGCGCAGATCTGGAGATCTGGATCCTGGCGGCGACCGCGGGCGGGAGCGCGCTCACGGCCGCGGCCCTCGGCCTGCCGCTCGGCGCGAATTACCACATCGTCCCGTCCACGGTGCTCGAGACGATCGCGGCGTACCGGGCCGCGTTCCGGCCCGGCGTGCTGAACGAGCCGCGGGTGATGGTCTCCGCCGACGTCGTCGTCGCGTCGGACGACGAGACCGCCCGCCGGCTCGCCAGCGGCTACGGTCCGTGGGTGGCCAGCATCCGCGCGGGCGGTGGCGCCATCCCGTACCCGAGCCCCGGGGAGGTGGCGGCGCGCGGGCTGAGCGACGCCGAGCGGGCACTGGTCGCCGACCGGGTGGACACCCAGTTCGTCGGCTCGCCCGAGACGGTCGTGCGGGGGCTGCGGGTCCTGCGGGACGCCACCGGCGCCGACGAGCTGCTGATCACCACGATCACCCACGATCACGCCGATCGCGTGCGGTCCTACGAGCTGCTCGCCGAGGCCTGGTCCCGGTCGAGCGCGGTGGGCTGACATCGATGACCGGTCCCACCGCCCCGGGCGAGCTGCGGCTCGCCGTCGCGCTCGACGGCTGCGGCTGGCACCCCGCCGCCTGGCGGGAGCCCGACGCCCGTCCCCGCGAGCTGTTCTCCGGCCGTTACTGGACGGAGCTCGTCCAGGAGGCCGAGCGTGGCCGGCTCGACTTCGTGACGATCGAGGACACGCTGGCGCTGCAGTCGTCCCGGTATGACGGCCCGGACGGCCGGGTCGACCAGGTCCGCGGCCGGCTCGACGCTGTCCTGGTGGCGGCCCGCGCCGCGCCGCGCACGCGGGCCATCGGCCTCGTCCCGACGGTGGTCGTGACGCACACCGAGCCGTTCCACGTGGCCAAGGCCGTCGCCACTCTCGACCATGTCAGTTCCGGGCGGGCCGGGGTGCGGGTCAGGGTCCGCGCGGGGCGGGACGAGGCCGCCCATTTCGGCCGTCGTGACCTGCCGCCGGCGCGGCCCGCGGACCTGTTCGACGAGGCCGCGGACTACGTCGAGGTCATGCGCCGGCTGTGGGACAGCTGGGAGGACGACGCCGAGATCCGCAACGTGGCCACGGGGCGGTTCATCGACCGCGACAAGCTGCACCACATCGACTTCGCGGGCCGGTGGTTCAGCGTGCGGGGTCCGTCGATCGTGCCGCGCCCGCCGCAGGGGCAGCCGCTGGTCACCGCGCTCGCGCACGCGGCCGTCCCGTACCGTTTCGCCGCGGGTTCGGTGGACCTCGTCCACGTGACACCGCGCGACGCCGCCGACGCGGCGCGGATCCTGCGCGACCTGCGGGCCGAGCAGGCCGCGGCCGGGCGGCTCGCGGAGTCCCTGCGGGTGTTCGCCGACCTGGTGGTGTTCCTCGACGAGGCTGAGGGCCGGGCCGCCGCGCGCAGGGCCCGCCTGGACGAGCTCGCGGGCCGGGAGTTCCGGTCGGACGCCGCCGTCTTCGCCGGCACGCCGGCCGGCCTCGCCGACGTCCTCGAGGAGTGGGCGGGGGCGGGTATCGACGGATTTCAGCTGCGCCCGGCGGGGGTTCCCACCGATCTGACCGCGATCACCCGCGGGCTGGTGCCGGAGCTCCGGCGTCGTGGCCTGGTTCCGCCCGAGTACGGCGCGGGCACGCTGCGAGGCCTGCTCGGGTTCCCCCGGGCGGCCAACCGCTACGCCGCCGCCCCACCCGAACCCGCCGCCACCTGACGCGTCCGTCCTGACCGGGAGGAACCGGATGAGCAGTCCGACCAGGCAGATCCACCTCGCCGCGCACTTCCCGGGCGTGAACAACACGACCGTGTGGAGCGACCCGCGCTCGGGCAGCCACATCGCGTTCGAGTCGTTCGTCCATTTCGCCCGGACGGCGGAACGGGCGAAGTTCGACTTCCTGTTCCTGGCGGAGGGGCTGCGGCTGCGGGAGCAGCGCGGGCGCATCCACGACCTGGACGTCGTCGGGCGTCCAGACACGTTCACCGTGCTCGCGGCGCTGGCGGCGGTGACCGACCGGCTGGGTCTGGCCGGGACCATCAACTCGACGTTCAACGAGCCGTACGAGGTGGCCCGCCAGTTCGCCAGTCTCGACCATCTCTCCGACGGGCGCGCCGCGTGGAACGTCGTCACCTCCTGGGACGCGTTCACCGGGGAGAACTTCCGCCGCGGTGGCTTCCTGGCCGAGGAGCAGCGCTACGAGCGCGCCGAGCTGTTCCTGCGGACGGCCAGCGAGCTGTTCGACTCCTGGCGGGGGGACGAGATCGTCGCGGACAAGGAGTCCGGCGTCTTCCTGGCCGATGCCAAGGCGGGGGCGTTCGAGCACCACGACGCCCACTTCGACATCAGCGGGCAGTTCACGGTGCCGCGCAGCCCGCAGGGCCGGCCGGTGATCTTCCAGGCCGGTGACTCCGACGCGGGCCGGGAGTTCGCCGCCCGGTCCGCTGACGCGATCTTCAGCCGGCACAGCACGTTCGACGCCGGGCAGGCGTTCCACGCGGACGTCAAGCGCCGCCTCGCCCGCTACGGCCGCGCGCCCGAGGATCTCCTCGTCCTGCCGGCGGCGACGTTCGTCCTGGGCGACACCGACGCGCAGGCGCGGGAACGGGCCGAGGAGGTCCGCCGCCAGCAGGTCAGCGGCGCCACCGCGATCCAGTTCCTCGAGCAGGTGTGGAACCGCGACCTCGGTGACCACGATCCGGACGGGCCGCTGCCCGAGGTCGACCCCCAGCCCGGGGAGAACACCGTCGCCCAGGGCAGGGCGAGCGTGCGGATGTACGAGGACCGGCTGGCCACCGCCCGCCGCTGGCGCGAGATCGCCGAGGCGGGGAAGCTCACCACCCGCGAGCTGGTCATCGAGGTCAGCGGGCGGCAGGCGTTCGTCGGCAGCCCGGCGACCGTCGCGGACACGATCAACCGGTTCGTACAGGCCCGCGCGGCGGACGGGTTCATCCTCGTCCCGCACATCACCCCCGCCGGCCTGGACGAGTTCGTGGACACGGTCGTCCCGCTGCTCCAGGAACGCGGCGTGTTCCGGGCCGACTACACGGGGACGACGCTGCGCGACCATCTCGGTCTCGCCCCGGTACCAGGATGGCCGGTTCACGCGGTCTGAGGCTTTCCTGCGGCAGACCCGGGTAGTGGCCAACAGAGGACGGTCGCTGCCCGAGATCGAGGCCGACCTCGCCGACCTCGGGATGGCGGTGGATCCGGTCACAGGCCGCGACCGGGCGAGAGGATCCCGGTCGGGTCGAACAGGCGCCGCAGCCGCTGCTGCAGGGAGTGGTTCGCCGTCCCGAGCTCCGCGCCGAGCCAGCGGCGCTTGAGCGCGCCGATCCCGTGCTCGCCGGTCACGGTGCCGCCCAGGTCGAGTGCGGTCTGGAAGATCAGGTCGGCGGCCTTCCGCGCCTCGGCCGGGATCTCGTCCGTCTCCCCGGCGGGGCCGCCCGCGCCGCCCGTGCGGTCCACGACGATGATCGGGTGCAGGTTGCCGTCGGCCGCGTGGGCGATGGTGAAGATCTGGACACCGGTATCGGCGCCGATCTCGGCGATCCGGGCCGCCGCCCGCGCCAGCCGCGACCGGGGGACGGCGATGTCCTCGATCAGCACCCGGCCGATCCGTTCGAGGGCCGGCAGCGCCGCCCGGCGCGCCGCCAGCAGCTCCGCCGCCGCCGGGTCCGTGGTGTCCGCGGAGCGGCGCACCGCGCGGGCGCGGCCGCGCAGCACCGCCTCGACGGCGTCGGCCTCGTCGCCGGCTCCGGCGCCGTCGGTCTGGACGAGCAGGAAGGCCTGTCCCGAGGTGGCGAGGTCGCTGCCCGTCGCCGCGTCCACGGCCCGCATGGTCGGCCCGTCGAGCAGCTCCGCCATGGCCACCACGATCCCGGTGGCCATGATCTCGGTGACCGCGTCCACGGCGGCGCCGAAGGAGTCGAAGAACGCCGCCAGGGTGACCGTGCGTCGCGGCGCGGGCCGCAGCCGCAGGGTGGCTCCGACGACGACGCCGAGCGTGCCCTCCGAGCCGACGAACAGCCCGGTCAGGTCGTAGCCGGCGACGCCTTTGACGGTGCGCCGCCCGGTGCTGACCAGCTCGCCGTCGGCGAGGACCACGTCCAGGCCGAGCACGGACTCCCGGGTCACGCCGTACTTGGCGCACCGCAGGCCGCCCGCGTTGGTGGCGATGTTCCCGCCGACGGTGGAGATCGCGGAGCTGGCCGGGTCGGGGGAGTAGGTCAGGCCCACCGCCCGCGCGGCCCGGTCCAGGTCGTCGGTGATCACCCCGGGCTCGACGACGGCGACCGCGTCCGCCACCGACAGCTCGCGGATGCGGTTCATGCCGCCGAGGTCGAGGATCACGGCCCCGTCCGGGGCCGCGGCGCCGCCGGCCAGACCTGTTCCGGCGCCCCGTACCGTCACCGGGACCCCCCGGGCGACCGCCTCGCGCAGCACCGCCCGCACGTCGTCGACGGTGTGCGCGAACGCGACGCCGAGCGGCCGCCCCGGCGGATGCCATCCGGAGCGGTCGAGCCGGTGGGCGTCGACGACCGCGTCGTCCTGGCTCCACCGCCCGCCCGGCAGTACGGCCGTGAACGCCTCTCCTGCCGTGAGCCGCCGGTCCGTCATGGCCCGGTGGCGACGGGCCGCTGCGGGTCCGAGGACCAGGCGGACCACGAGCCCGGGTAGAGCGCGGCCTCGATGCCGGCGGCGGCCAGCGCCGCGATCTCGTGCGCCGCGGTCACCCCGGAGCCGCAGTAGACACCGACCGGTTCGCCCGCGCCGGTCGTCCCCAGTGCGGCGAAGCGCTCCCGCAGCCGTTCCGGGGAGAGGAACCGGCCGTGCTCGTCCAGGTTGTCGCCGGTGGACGCGCTGACCGCGCCGGGGATGTGGCCGGCGCGCGGGTCGACCGGTTCGATCTCGCCGCGGAAGCGCTCCGCGGCGCGGGCGTCCAGCAGCACGCCGTCGCGGGCGACCCGGGCCGCCTCGTCCGCGTCGAGGGTGGGCAGGTGACCGGCGTCGAGGACGACGTCACCCGGCTCGGGGACGACGTCGCCGGTCGCCAGCTCGAATCCGGCCTCCCGCCAGGCGCCGAGCGCGCCGTCGAGGATGCGGACGTCCGTCAGACCGGCCCAGCGCAGCAGCCACCAGGCCCGCGCGGCGGCCAGCCCGCCGTTGTCGTCGTACACGACGACTCCCCGGCCGGTCGCCACCCCCCAGCGTCGGGCCGCCCGCTGCAGGTCCTCGACGGCGGGCAGCGGATGGCGTCCCGCGGTCCCGCCCGGCGGGGCGGCCAGCTCGGTGTCCAGGTCGACGTACACCGCGCCCGGCAGGTGGCCGGCCAGGTAGTGGTCCCGCCCGTGCGGGTCGCCCAGCGCCCAGCGGACGTCGAGCAGCACCGGCGCGCGGGCCGTCGTGAGCTCGTCGTGCAGTCGCTTCGCGTCGACGAGGACGTCACCGGCGCGCGGCGCGGAGGCGAGCAGTTCGGCGATGTCGCTCTCGCCCAGGCCACCCGGCCCCAGCCCGCCCCGGGCGGCGAGGGCGATGTGTCGCTGCACGCCCGCGTTCAGCGGGGCGGACGTCCCGTGCAGGCGGGCGAGCAGCGCGATCTCGCCGTTGAGGAAGTCCGATTCCACCGAGGCACCGCGGGCCAGGCTCTGCCACGTCGAGCTGCCCTGGCGCGGATGGCCGGGGATGTCGTGCAGGACGAAGCCGGACAGGTCCAGCCCGGTGTCGCCGGAGAGCAGGTCGGTCACCTCGACCCCGGCGTTGGTCAGCACCTCGCGGGCCTCGGTGACGAGGGCCGCGCCCAGCGTCTCGCGGGCCTTGCCGGGCGGGTAGACCGCGTCGAGGTTGTAGGCGAGGTTCCCGAGCAGTTTCCCGGCCTTCCACCGTTCGACGTCCGGGACGACCTTCACGCCGAACTGCGCGCGGCGCAGGTCGGCGGCGATCCGCGTCGCCGCCGCACTCTCGCCCCGCGGTGCGCGCCCCAGGTAGAAGGCGCCGGCCAGGGGAGCGGCCGGCGAGACCACCTCGCCGGGCGTCGAGTAGGACGAGGGGATGATCACGACCGCGTCGATGACGGTGTCGAACCTGCGCAGCGCGGTGCGGGCGTTCTCCACCCCGTTCTGCAGGAGCAGGATGGGCAGCTGCTCGGCGGCGGTGCCACCCGGGCGTACCGGCTGCCACGCCCACTGGGCGACCAGGGCCTCGGTGTCCTGGGACTTGGTGGCCAGGACCAGCACGTCGCCGGGGAGCAGGTCGATCTCGTCCGGACCGCCGACGGTGGGGAGGGGGAGGCGCCGGTCGGAGTCGGGCCGGATGTAACGCAGGCCGCCGGCGCGCAGCGCCTCCAGGTTCGCCCCGCGGGCGACCAGGACGGCGTCGATGCCCGCGCCGTGCAGCTGGGCGGCGACGGTTGCCCCGACGGCACCCGCTCCGATGATGACGTATCTGCTGGTCATTCCGTCTCCTCAGGTCGAGGTGCCGCGAGCGCGGCGGCGAATCGCTGGCCGGGGATCGCGCCGAGCAGTTCCCGGGTGTGGTCCTGAGCCGGTGCGGCGAAGACGTCGGCGGCGGGGCCCTGCTCGACGACCCGTCCGGCGCGCAGCACCGCCACGTGGTGCGCGAGCCGGGCGACGACGGCCAGGTCGTGCGAGATGAAGAAGTAGCTCACGCCCAGGTCCTGCTGCAGCTGGCTGAGCAGCCGCAGGATCTGGTCCTGCACCGACACGTCGAGCGCCGAGACCGGCTCGTCGAGGAACACCAGTTCGGGTGCCAGCGCGAGCGCCCGGGCGATCGCCACCCGCTGGCGCTGGCCGCCGGAGAGCTCGGTCGGGCGGCGGTCGCGGAAGTCCCGCGGCAGCGCCACCTGGTCGAGCAGTTCGCTCACCCGCGCCTGGCGGCTCGCCCGGGTGCCCACCCGGAACGACACGAGCGGTTCGGCGATCGACTCGGCGACGGTGAAGCGCGGGTCGAGGGAGGAGAACGGGTTCTGGTGGACGAGCTGGAACCGCCGCCGCAGCGGGCGCAGCGCGGACCAGCCGGCCTCGGTGATGTCCGTGCCGTCGAGCAGGACCCGACCGGTCGTCGGGGCCTCCAGCCGCATCGCGATCCGCAGCGCGGTGGTCTTGCCGGATCCGGACTCGCCGACGAGGCCGAGGGTCTGCCCGCGGCGCACGGTCAGGCTCACGTCCTCCAGCGCCCGGAAGGTGCGCGCGCCCCCTCTCGTCCGGGGCAGGGTGAAGTCCTTGGTGACCCCGTCGAGGCGCAGGATCTCCGGCGCGGTCCGCGGCGACACCGAGGTCGTGGGTGATGATCAGCAGGGCGGTGCGGGTCTCGCTGACCAGCCGGGCGAGATGGTCGAGGATCCGGCGCTGGACGGTCACGTCGAGTGCACTGGTCGGCTCGTCGGCGACGATCAGCCGCGGACGGCCCGCCAGCGCGATGGCGATCAGCACCCGCTGGCGCATGCCGCCGGAGAGCTGGTGCGGGTACTGCCGCGCGCGCAGGACGGGTTCGTCGAGGCCGGCGCGTTCGAGTGCCTCGACCACCGCGGCGGACAGCAGCCGGCGGTCGACGCCGCGTCGGCGCGCCGCCTCGGCGACCTGTCCGCCGACGCGCATCGTCGGGTTCAGCCCCACCATCGGGTCCTGGGGGATGAGACCGACGACCGGGCCGCGCAGTGCCCGCAGAGTGCGCTCGCCGGCCCGGGTGACGTCGGCGCCGCCGATCCGGATCGTGCCCGCGGTGATCCGCCCGTTGGCGGGCAGCAGGCCGAGGACGGCGTTGGCCGTGGTGGTCTTGCCCGATCCCGACTCACCCACCATCGCGACGGTCTCACCGGGGGCGATGACGAGGTCGAGGTCGGTCACCGCGGGATGGGCGACACCGGAGCGGTCGAGGTAGGCGACGCCCAGCCCGGCCAGCTCCACGACGAACCCGCCGTCCGTGCCTGCCACCGGTACCGGCGTTGGGGTCGGGTCGGGGTGGGCGGGTTCACTGCCACCGTCGCACCTCCTCCAGGGTCCGGGCGATGTGGTTCAGGCTGAACACGACCAGCCCGACGAACAGGCCCGGCAGCAGCGACAGCCAGGGGCTGGTGATGAGGTAGTTGCGCCCGCTGGATATCAGCGTGCCCCATTCGGCGGCGGGAGGCGCCGCCCCGAAACCGAGGAAGCTCAGCGCGGAGATCGCCAGCACCGCGGTGCCGAAGTCGAGGACGGCGAGTACGGCCACCGGACCCCACGAGTTCGGCAGCACGTGCCGCAGCAGCACCCGCCCCCAGGACGCCCCGCCGGTCCGGGCGGCCTCCACGTAGGCCTGACCGCGGACCCGGAAGACCTCTGCTCTGGTGGTGCGGGCGAAACCGGGTGCGATGCCGACACCGACCGCGATCGCGACGGGCAGGGTGCCGAACCCGATCGCGGTGACGATCGACAGCGCGAGCAGCAGCGCCGGGATCGCGAGCAGCACGTCGACGAGGCGCATGAGCACGCTGTCGACCCAGCCACCGGCGAACCCGGCGACGACCCCGATCGCCAGACCCGCCACGGCGGCGACGAGCACCGCGCCGCCGGTGGCCCTGATCGTGAGCGTCGAGCCGTGCACGACCCTGGAGAACAGGTCGCGGCCGAGTTCGTCGGTGCCGAAGAGGTGGTCCAGCCCCGGGCCGCGCAGCTTCTCGGCCGGCGAGGTGGCCGTCGGGCTGTGCCAGGTGAACAGGCCCGGCAGCAGCCCCGAGACGACGACCAGCACGACGAACACCAGCGCCAGCAGGAATCCGGGCCGGCGCAGGTAGGGCCGTGCCGCCTGGAACAGCGCGGCGCGGCGCACGGCGGCGGACGACCCGGACCGGCTCCCACCGGCGACGAGAGTGTTGTCAGTCATCGGTACCGCCTAGACGACCCGCGGCGTGTGCGCCACCCGCGGGTCGAGCAACGAGTAGAGCAGGTCGACGAGCAGGTTCACAGCGACGAAGATCGCGGCCGCGACGATGACGACCGCCTGGACCACCGGCACGTCCTGGGCGAGGACCGACTGCTGCGCCAGCCGGCCCACCCCGTCCCGGGAGAACACCGTCTCGACCACCACGGAGGAGGTGACCGTGTAGCCGACGAGCAGGCCGAACAGGGTCAGGCCCGGCAGCAGCGCGTTGCGGAACGCGTGCCGGAGCTGGATGCCCGCGCGGCTGAGCCCCTTCGCCCGGGCCGTCACGATGTAGGGCTCCTGCCAGATGTCGCCGAGGCTCTTGATGAGCACCTGGGCGAGGATCGACGCCCCGGGCAGCGCCATCGTGATCCCGGGCAGGACCAGGGTGCGCCAGCCGTCGGTGCCGGTCGCCGGGAACCAGCCGAGGGAGAAGGCGAACACCTGGATGGCGAGCAGCCCGACGAAGAACGTCGGCAGCGACACCCCGACGGCCGGCAGCCGGGTCAGCAGCGACCGCGCTGGGCGCCACTGGACGTAGGTCGCCAGGTAGGCCAGGCCCACCCCACCGACCAGCACGATCGCGATCGAGAACGCGGTGAGCGCCAGGGTCGAGGGGAGCTGGTCGGCCAGCAGGCTGCTCACCGTGACGTTCTGGGTGAGCGAGTCCCCGAAGTCCAGGCGCAGGGCCCCCCACATCCCCTGGAAGTACTGGGTGATCACGGGATCGTCCAGCCCGTACCGGGCCTTGAGCGCCGCGAGCTGCTCGGGTGGGACCTGGTCGGCCTCCACGCCGCCGGCGGACAGCTGCAGGGCGATCGGATCGCTGGGCAGGACGTGCAGGATGACGAAGGTGACCGTGTAGGCCGCCCAGAGCACCACCAGTGCCTGGGCGACCCGTCCGGCGAGATATCTCGGCATCGTCGTGGCCGACGCTAGCTGGTCAGCCAGAGGTCGTTGGCCCGCAGGAAGCCCTCCGACGTCCAGGCGAAACCGTGCACGGTGTCGGACAGCCCGACCACCTGCAGCCGGTCGTAGAGCGGGAACACGACTCCCTCGTCGATCAGCAGCGTCTGCAGCTCCTCGTAGGCGGCGCCGCGCTCCTCCGGGTCGGCGGTGGTCAGCCCGCGGGCGAACAGTTCGCTGATCTTCGTCGCGGTCTGCGGCTCCTCGCCGTACCTGGAGGCGTAGTGCGGTGCCGCCGCGCTGTCGAGCATGGCGCCCAGGACGCTGGGGTCGCCCCGGGTCAGGTAGCCGGGCGTCAGGTCGTAGTCACCGGCGGTCGCCTGTGGGATGGCCTGTGCCTGCGTGACGACCTTGATCTGCAGGTCGATGCCGACCTTCTTGAGCTGGTCCTGCAGCAGCTGGTCACCGGCGCTCGCCGCGGGGGTGAGGTAGGTGAGGGTCAGCTTGCGGTCGCCGGAGTGGCGGTAGCCGTCCGAGCCGGGCTTCCAGCCGGCCTCGTCCAGCAGCTTCGCCGCGCCGTCCGGGTCGTGGCCGAGCTTCGCCGAGAGGTTCGCCGCGTACGGGGTCGTCGCGTCGTAGGGGCCCTGGACGACCGGGTAGCCCTCCCAGAAGACGGTGGAGGCGTAGCTCCCGCGGTCGATCGCCTTGTTCAGCGCCTGGCGCACCAACGGGTCGGACAGCGGGCGGTCACCGGTGATGTTGGGGAACAGCAGGCCGGAGATCCCGGGCAGGGAGCGGGTCTCGATGGTGCCGCCCGCGGCCTTGACGACCTCCTGGTCGGCGGAGCTGATCGGCAGCCGCGGCCAGGCGATGTCGATGGCCTTGCTGGTCAGGCTGCCGACCCGGACGCTGTCCTCGGCGATGTAGCTGACCTCGATGCCGTCGACGTGGGCCGCGCCGGTGTTCTCGACCAGCTCGCTGGGCCAGGCGTAGCCGTCCCGCCGGTGCAGCTTGATCTCCTTGCCGGCGGTGTAGCTGTCGAGCTCGAACAGGCCCGAGCCCACCACCTTCCCGGTGCAGCGGTCCTCGGGGGTCTCCTTGTATGTCTGCGGCGAGAGGATCGCCAGGGTCGTGGTGGACGTCGCCTGCAGGAAGGCGGCGTTCGGCGTCGAGAGCTTCACGGTGACGGTGTGCGGGTCGACCACCGTCGTCGACTCGTAGCCGGCCAGGAGGGAGAGCCCGAGCGGCGACCTGGCGCCCAGCTCGTGCACCCCGTCGTAGGCGGTCTTGACCGCGTTCGCGTCGAGCGGGGTGCCGTCGCTGAACGTCACGCCGTCGCGCAGGACGAAGGTGTACTCGGTGGCGTCCGGGTTCACCTTCCAGCTCTTCGCCAGCCAGGGCACGATCTTCCCGGTCTCGGGGTCCTGGTCGGTGAGCGAGTCGGCGAAGTTCCGGTTGATGCTGCGGGTCTCGATCACGTAGACCTGGTTCGGGTCGAAGCAGCTCTGCAGGCTGCTCCAGAACGCGATCTTCAGGGTGCCGCCCGGTACCGGGGTCCCGGTGTCCGTGCCGCCGCCGTCTCCACCGGACCCGCCGCCCCCGCACGCCGCCAGGGTGGCGGAGGCGAGGACGGCTGCCGCGGTGAGTCGCCGCGTGGATCGGCGGCGGCGCGAGGTGCTCATGGTCAGGGTGCTCCTCTAGCGATGAGCTCAGGTAGTGGTGATCTCAGGACGTTGGGGATCCTCGGAACCTGTGCAGGGCGGGAGGAACCGGTCGGCGTGACCGGACGGTCGTTCAGCGCGCGAGCGCGTGGCGGCCGGCGACCAGCAGCGCGGTGTCCTCCTGCGGCGGGTGGACCCGGGCGCACAGCACGTCCCGAAGGTGGCGCTCGAGTGGGTTGTGCCTGGTCAGCGCGGGATTGCCGATCGCGGCGACGGCTGTCTGCACCGCCGTGACGGCGGCCCGGACGATGAGCGGCTTCGCGAGCACCAGACGCTGCGGGGGGATCGACTCACCGGCGTCGATGCGGCGGCCCAGCCCGAAGGCGAGCTCCTCGGCCAGGACGAGCTGGGCCTCGATCTCCCCGGCCACGGCCTGGATGCGTTCGGTGGTGGCGATCGGACGTCCCAGCCCGGTCGGGACGCGCTCCTGGGCGAACCGGGCGAAGAAGTCCCGCGCGGCCCGGGCGACCCCGACGTACAGGGCGGACGCTCCCAGCGCCACGCCGGCGAACGCCGCGTCGCCCCGGTGCTCCGACGCCGGCGCCCCCTGGAAGTTCTCGGCCGGGATCTCCACGTCGGTGTAGATCGCGTCGTGGGTGCTGCTGGCCCGCAGGCCGAGATGGTCCCAGGTGCGCTCGATCCTGATCCCGGGGGAGTCCCCGGGGACGATCGCGTGGCCCTGCAGCGGATCGGCGTCGTCGGTCGCCGCCCACACCAGGTGGTAGCTCAGCCCCTCCGAACCCGTCGCATAGCCCTTGTGCCCGTTGAGGACCCAGCCGGACGCCGTCCGCCGGATCGTCGTGGCCGGCAGCCCGCCGCGGACCGGCGCGCCCAGCTCGTGCTCGGCGCGGATCGCGTTGATCAGCACCGGCTGCTCGAGGGAGTCGCGGACGACCTTGCGGTAGAGCTCGTCGGGCCACCACGGGTCCTTGCTCTGCAGGGCGTGCTGGAACACGGTCATCGCGGTGATCAGGGCGACGGACGGGTCGCCCTGCCCCAACGCCCCGAACACCCGGATGCTGTCGACGGAGCTCAGGTCGGCGCCGCCGTAGCGCGGGGCGATGCCGAGGCGCAGCAGGCCCGCGTCGTGGACCACCCGAAGGCCCCGCCAGGGGAACTCGGCCGAGCGGTCGTGTTCCTCCGCGGTGGCGGCGAGCTGGGCGGTCACCGCGGCGAGGGCGTCGTCGGTGACGTCCACCGGCGGGAGTGCCGACCGCGCGTCGACGGTCGGCGTCGTCGTACCGAGCTCGATGGTCATGGCGTTCCTCCGCGGCGCGGGACGGGCATCGTCGGCGTGGACGTGGGAGTCGTCATGCCCAGCTCGTCCACTCGGCGATCCGGGGGAGCGCGGCGGCCGGGGCGGCGAGCCCGGCCGGGCCACTCTCCGTCTGGGGAAGGGCCCGAAGCCGCTCGAGGAACAGGACGATGACGGCCGCGGCGGTGCGGTGCGTGGCGTCGTTGAGCGCGTCGTGTCGGCCGCAGGCGATGGTCACGAACTCCGCGGACGGCGCCTTCGCGACGCTCGCCCTGGCCGCCCGCACCGGGCTGACCAGGTCGGCGTCACCATGGACGGCGAGCACCGGCACCCGTACCAGGCCCAGGTCGGCGGCGGCGAGCCAGCCGGCGGGCACCGGGTCCAGCAGCGCGCCGCGCCGAACCCGCGGGTCGTTGCTCAGCCGCGACTGGTGGGTGGGGCAGGCGGTGCGCTCGGCCAGCTCGTTCTCCCAGGAGTCCGCCCGGGCCGGCCCGTTGTCCCCGGCGCCGCTGTCCGCCGGCTCGCCGGCGGTGGGCAGGCCGGCCAGGATGACGCCGTCGACCTCGTTGCGCGCGCCGGTTCCGGTCGCCGCGAGGGCCGCGACGAACGCGGCACCGGCGTCGGAGCCGGCGAGTACCCGCGGGCCGGGCAGGTCCGGGTCGTCGAGCAGCTCGCGGACGCGGGCCCGGGCCCCGTCCTCGTCGCTGGTCGCGTCGGCGACCACCCTGACCTTGTACCCGTCGGCCGCGATCCGGGTGCCGAACCGCTCGTAGACACCAGGGTGCTCGCCGCGGCCGGCGACCAGGATCACCGTGCCGCGCGGGGCCACGGGCTGCGGGTTGTCCCACCCGGCCACCGCGTTGGCCGGGGCGTCCTGGACGACTTGGAAGGAGGTCATCGCTGAAGTCCTGTCGTGTGCGGTCGGGTGGCCGCCACGGACGTCGATCCGCGGGCGGCGCGTGGCGTGGTGAGTTGGGGCATGCCCCGCCCACGCAGCCGGATCTGACGGCGCGGGGTGGATACCGGGGCGCCGGCCTGTGCCCCGAGGGGTACGTCAGGCGACCGCGGCCGCGGGGCCTCGGTGCCGGGCCGAGAGGCAGGAACCGGCCCGCCGGGACCGGCCCGGTCTGCCGCCGTCCCGACCTCGCGGCGCGGACGCGCGGGCGGTCAGTGAGCGCGACAGCAGGCCGAGGCGAGGGTTCCGTAGTCGACGAAACGTCGGCGGGTGAGGACCCGCGGCGCTGCCGCGACGCCCGCCGGGTGCCGGCCGGTGGCACTCGCTCGTCCCGGCGCGCTCCCGCCCACATTCCCCAGCATGTGCATCAGGATGGTTGGAAAATCGGGCAGTGTAAAGCCGCCCCGAGTGATCAAACTGATCGCAAAACGTGATAGATCACATAGAATGGCTGCCGTGTCCAACACGCTGGATCTGACGGCGCTGCGCAGTCTCGTGGCCATCGCCGACTGCGGTGGATTCCGCCGCGCGGCCGAGGCGTTGTGCATCTCCCAGTCGGCGGTGAGCCAGCACGTGCGCCGGCTGGAGAAGGTGGTGGGCCGGCCCCTGGTCGAGCTGGTCGGCCGCGGCTCCCGGTTCACCCCCGACGGCGAGCTGCTGCTCTCCGCCGGGCGGCGCATCCTCGCCACCCACGACGACGCGCTGGAGCTGCTCGGAGTGGGCGCGTCCGTCCTACAGCGCCTGATCACCGTCGGCTCGACCGAGCACGCCGCCGACCACCTGATCCCCCGGGTGATGGCCGTGCTCACCGAGCAGTTCCCGGACGTCGAGGTCAGGTTCCGCCTCGACCGCGGCGTCCGGCTCGCCCACGCCCTCGACCGCGGTACGCTGGACGTCGCCGTCCTGGTCGGGACGGGCGGCAGCCCCGCGGGGCGCCCGGCCGGGCTGCTCCCGCTGGCGTGGTACTCGGCCCCCGGCTGGCTCGTCCCGCCGCCGGACCGCCCGCTGCCCCTGGTCGCGGTCGACGACCCGTGCACGATCCGCACCCAGGCCCTGACGACCCTCGCCCGCGCCGGCCGGGTCGCGTCGGTCGTCGGCGAGTCCGGCTACCTGGCCGGGGTTCTGCACGCGGCGCGGGCCGGCGTCGGAGTCGCCCTGCTGGCGGACGTCGGCCCGCCGCCGCAGGGCCTCGAGCGGCGGGCCGACCTTCCCGCGGTCGACCCCGAGCCCATGCAGGTCCGGCTGCGCCGCGGAGCCTCCCCACGGCTGGCCAGCCTCATCGCCGACGCGGTCGCATGCACCCTCGCCGCCGGCCGCGCCCCCGCCTGACCACCCCCGCGGGCCGCTCACGGTCGCAGCGGGATGGCGAATCTGCCAGGTCGAGGTGGCCGGGGTGGTGGAAGTGACTGCTAGGAAACCGGTTCCAGGACGAAGACGGGGATCACCCGGTCGGTCTTTTTCTGGTAGTCCGCATAATCGGGCCAGACCGCTATGGCGCGTTCCCACCACAGCGCCTTCTCGTCACCGGTCACCTCGCGGGCGATCATGTCCTGGTTGACCGTGCCGTCCCGTAGCTCGACCCGGGGGTGGGCGAGGACGTTGTGGTACCAGACGGGATGCTTGGGCGCACCGCCGAGCGAGGCGATGATGGCATAGCGGCCGTCGTGCTCGACCCGCATCACCGGGCTCTTTCGGATCTTGCCCGACTTCGCGCCCAGGGTGGTGACGATGACCACGGGCACACCGCGCAGCTCGGTGCCCTTGGTCCCGCCGGAGCTCTCGTACTCCTCGACCTGCTTGCGTACCCATTCGGCGGGACTCGGTTCGTATTCACCAGTGAGAGGCATGCCGCGAGTCAACACCGGTGGGCCCGGCGCCATGCCCGAGGGGGCGGGTGTCGTCCACCGGCGATGCCGGTTCCGGGTCCGGACGGCGCACGAGGCGCCTAACGTCGTTCCGACCGGCGAACGAGCATGGGGGCTTGCCGAGGCATGAGCGACAGCACGGGCACAAGCGACAGCGCGGGCACAGGTGAAAACGCGGGCGCGAGCGGCGAGGCTGGCATGGTCTCGAAGTGGGTCGACCTGGACGGCCCCGTGCACTACGCGGAGTTCGGCGCGCCCGGAACCATCGGCGGGAGCCCGCCGGTGGTGTGCGTCCACGGCCTCGGCGGGTCGTACACCAACTGGCTCGCGCTGGCACCCCTGCTCGCCTCGACGTCCCGCGTGCTCGCGCCCGACCTCGCCGGCCACGGCCGCACCCCGCTCGGCAACCGCGGTGCCGACGTGTCGGCGAACCACCTCCTGCTGGACCGCTTCCTGGCCGAGGTCGTGGGGGAGCCGGTGATCCTCGTCGGGAACTCGATGGGCGCTCTGATCAGCATGCTGCAGGCGGTCCGTCGCCCGGAGTCGGTGTGCGGGCTGGTCCTGCTGGATCCCGCGCTGCCGCTGCGCCGCGGCGGCTGGCCGGAGCCGCTGGTCGTCGCGTCGTTCGCCGCCGTGGTCCTCCCGGGACTCGGGGCGTGGGCGCTCGCCCGGCGCCGCGCCCGGGTCGGCCCCGCCGGCATCGTGGCCCAGACCCTGCGCCTCTGCGCGACGGATCCCGCCCGGATCCCGTCCGTCGCGGTCGAGGCACTGGTCGACCTCGGCCACGAGCGGGCGGGCATGGACGGGGCCGAGCGCGCCTATGTCGCCGCCGCCCGGTCCGTGGTGCGCCGGGTCGTCCGCGGCGGCCCGCTGCGGCGGCTGATCCGCCAGGTGGACGTCCCGACGCTGCTCGTGCACGGGTCGGACGACCGGCTCATCCCGGTGGCGCTGGCCCGGGACGCCGCCGGCCTGCGTCCCGACTGGCGGCTGGCGGTCGTCGCCGGCTGCGGGCACCTGCCCCAGCTCGAGGACGCGGCCGGGACGGCCGAGCTCCTGACGGGATGGTGGGAGCAGACGGGGGACGCCAACGGCGGCGCGCGGAAAGCAGTGGTGTGAGGCCGCGGAACTGACGGGCCGAGGATCGGGTCTGGCCGGCCGAGGGGCTGTCGTGTGGGTTTTCTCGCATCGCCCCGGCTGTTCCGCCCGACGCCGCCGGGCCCGGTGACGTGATGCCGGTCGCATCTTCCCCTGTGGCGACTGGTAATCAGCGCCTCGAGCCGGGCCCGGTGACCTGTCGCAATCACTGTCTCGATCGCTTTGAAGCAACGGAGAGACAATCATCGGATCTTCCGGATGACACGGCGGGTCACCATCGGCCCGCGTGGAAGCGTGGCGGGAAATTCGGCGGGATGTGCTGGTGCGCAGACATGGCGGTGCCAGGCCCTGAGTCGCACGCCCGTGTGCGGCCGGTGGCCTCCCCGTCTCTGCCACAGAACGTGACTGTCGGGGGGTCGAGAAGATGCGATCATTGTTCGTATGTAGTCTTTGACTACAGAAAGTCTTCTGCTTCACATGGAGAGATTCATTAAGGGCTATGGTTGGCCATAAATTGTTCTGACGAAGTTGGTTCATCGCTTCCCGCTGTGTGCCGGCCACCTTGCTCCGGTGTGCTTCGGTAGGTCACCTAGCCGGCCGGTCGGCTAGGCGGCCAGGCCCGTCCGGGGGCAGTCCAGTGGTCGGTATGTTCGCCATGTCATCCGTTCGGCCTTTGTGTTCCGGATCGGTGCTTCGTCCTGATCGATACCTGTTTCGGGTGTTGATCGGCGGCGGCATGGTTGTCGCCGGAACACGAGTGACCCGGTTCAGTCGCCTGTGGGCGGCGCGGGCGTGCCTGGGCATGCGGCCACCGATTGTCGCCATGTCGCCGAATGTCGTGGAATCTGGAAGGTGGCTTTGTGCTGGTATTTCGTACGAGGTTGCTCGCCGCGGCGCTCGTGACGGCCGCCCTGGCGGCGGCCTGCGGCTCCAGCGAGTCCTCCGGCGTGGACGCGGCGGCGTCGCCCTGCGCTCCCGGAGTCACGGACGACGAGGTCAACGTCGGTATTATCTACCCGGACACCGGTGTGCTCTCGGCACAGTTCACCGGCTACCGGTTCGGCGTCGAGGCCCGGTTCGCCGAGGCGAACGCCGCCGGTGGCGTCGGCGGCCGGCAGATCTCGACGATCTGGCGGGACGACGAGTTCGACTCCGCCGGCAACCTGCAGGCGGCCCGCGAGCTTCTCCGCGAGAATGTGTTCGCGGTTCTCGAGTACACCGCGCATTCCGAACAGTCCGCGCCGCTGTTGCACGACAAGGGAATTCCGGTGGTGGGCGTCGCGGACCAGGCCGCGTGGGCCGACAACGACAACATGTTCCCGCTCGCGTATCAGGTCGACGACACCGACGCGACCAGCACTCTCGGAGATTTCGTCCGGGCCCAGGGCGGCACCCGCGCGGCCCTCATCACGACGACGATCACCGAGTCGTCGGTCATGTACGCCCAGAACGCCCGCCGGAGCCTGGAGGCTGCCGGCATCCCGGTCGTCTTCGCGGACACGAACGCCACGGTGAGCTCACCGGAGGCCGTGCAGCGGATCGTCGGCAGCGGCGCCGACACGCTGATCTCGCTCGCCTCGCTCGACCTCTACTCCGGCGCGGTGACGGCGGCGGCCGCGGCGAACAGGCCGTTCAAGGTGGCGCTCTCGCCCATCACCTACGACGCACACCTGCTCAACACGCCGATCGCGCGCGCTCTGGCCGGCACCTACTCGACCGTGGGCTTCAGCGCGATCGAGCGGAACCTGCCCGCGCACCGCGCCTACCTGGCCGCGATGACCACCTACGCGCCGGAGATCCAGCCGCCGACGCAGCTGAGCTCCATCTACGGCTACATCACCGCGGACCTGTTCCTGCGGGGCCTGCAGGCGCAGCAGGGCTGCCCCACCCGCGAGTCGTACATCCGCGGGCTGCGCGGGGTGACCGACTACGACGCGGGCGGGCTGCTCAACCAGGCGGTCGACCTGTCCGCCGGCAAGCGCACGGTCGACCTGTGCACGGACTTCGTCCGGGTCTCCGCCGCCGGGAACGCCTTCGAGCCCGTTGGCGCGAAGCCGCTGTGCGGCCAGGTGATCAGCGGCGCGGCCCAGGGAGGCGCCGGGGCGTCCGTGCCAGCCCGGGGGCGGTGACTCCCGCGGCGACGGTGAGCCACTGCCGGTGAGCTCGTTCCGGTCAGCTCGTTCCGGTCAGTGCGGCCCAGGCGGCGCGTAGCGCCGGGAGTAGCGGCAGCGTGAGCGCCTGGCTCGCCGACACCCAGCGCCAGCCGGCGGTCTCCCAGTTGGCGGCCGCCGGCTCGAACGTGTCCACCACGTTCAGGACCAGCGTCGTGTAGGACCACTCGCCGTGGTCGTCGACGTACTCGTGGGCCGGGGTGGCCTCACGGGAGACGCCGGCGGGCAGCGGCCCGAGCTCCTCCTCGGCCTCCCGCAGCGCCCCGGCCAGGGCGGACTCCCCGGGATGCAGCGCCCCGCCGGGCAGTGCCCAGGTACCGCCCTGGTGCGACCGGGGATGGCGCAGGACGAGCAGGTACCGCGGATCGCCGTCGGCGGCGGCACGCAGCAGTACTCCCGCGGCGCCGAGCGCGCCCCAGTGCTCGCAGCCGCGCGAGCAGAAGACAAAGCGTTCCATCGGCCAAGCTTGCCTCGTCAGCGCCCGCCTCGTCGGCGCACGCCGGGCAGGCGCAGGCGGCGGGGGCGGGCCGGGACGTCCGACGGCCCGTCGGTCAGGCCGGCGCCGCGCCGGCGGCGGCGGAACACCACGGCACCGGCGGCCGGCAGATCGACCCGCACGCTGTCGCCCCGTGGGGACAGCGACCGGCGCGAGCCGCCCGTCCGTCCGCCGAACCGTGGCGCGTCGGTGTCCAGCACCGGCTTCCACCGCCGGCCGGCCAGCGACGGATGCGACAGCCCGAACCTGGGCAGCGGATCGTTGTTCAGGCTGACCACGACCAGGATCTCCTCGCCGCGGTCCCAGCGGCGGAACGCCAGCACCCGCGCGGTGTCGTCGGCGCCGACCAGTTCGACCGTGCGCGAGCGCAGCGCCGGGCTGCCCAGCCGCAGCGTGACGAGCGCCCGATAGCAGGCGAACAGCTCGGCGCCCTCGCCCGCGCGCAGCCCGGCGAGGTCCTCCTTGGCCTCGGCGAACCCGTCGTGGGTGTAGGCCCGCCGGGCTCCCACCTCGTCGCCCATGAGGAACATCGGCGTGCCGGGCGAAAGCAGGGTCAGCGCCGCGGCGCAGCGCAGCCGCGCGAACGCGAACCAGGCCGTGTCGCCGTGCAGCGGCGCGTGGTCGACGGCGACGAGGATATTGCGGGCCGAGTGCTCGGAGTTGCCGGCCTCGTCGTGGCTTTCGGTGTAGACGACCGTGTGGTCCGCGGCGGCGGTGAACGCCTTGGCGAACAGGCTCATGGCCAGCGGGCCGGCGGGGTCGCGCCCCGCGGTGTGCAGCAGCTTGGCGTACTCCGGTCCCTCGCCCTTGTCGCCGACGAGGTGGTGGTAGAAGTCGACGTACCAGTGGGCGTCGAAGCCGAGCCCGCCGGACTCGGCGGGGCGGGTGACCTCCGCCCAGCCGGAGTGGTCCTCGGCGATGAGGATCACGTCCGGGTCCACCAGGCGCAGCGTCTGGCACAGCTCCCGCAGGAACTTGCGGCCGGCGATGTTCGCCGCCGCAACGGGCCGCCCGTCGGCATGCAGGCTGTTGTAGGCGTGGATGGACGTCGTCTGGTCCACCCGCAGCCCGTCGATGTGGAACTCGTCGAGCAGCGCCACCGCGCTCGCGACGAACAGCGCACGTACGTTCTCGTCGGAGTAGCGCGGCGCCCAGCCCGAGGAGACGTTGTCGAGGTATCCGCCGTCCGGGTGCGGGTGGTCGTCCTCGGCGCCCTCGTACCAGTAGTAGATGTTGCGGCTCGGCGCGGTGCTGTCGTACTGCCAGGCGGAACGCTGCGCGTTCGGCGTGTAGTGGTTGTAGACGACGTCCATCAGGACGGCCACGCCCCGCTGGTGGCAGGCCCGCACGAACCGGCGCAGCGCCACCCGCCCGCCCGCGCTCTGCTTCACCGCCAGGAAGTGCGAGCTGCCGTAACCCCAGGACCTCGTCCCGGCGAACTCGAACATGGGCAGCAGCTCGACGGCGTTCACCCCGAGGTCGATGAGGTGGTCGACGAACGCGAGCGCGTCGGCGAACGTGCCGGCCCCGGTGTGCCCGAAGCCCAGCGCGCCCACGTGCAGCTCGTAGATGACCAGGTCCTCGACCCGCCGGGGGACGGGTCGGGCCGGGTCGAACTCGTCGGCCCAGAACCGCTCGTCGTCCCGGGTGTCGACGACGACCGAGCAGCTCACCGAGCCGTCAAGGTCCTCGGCCGGGCCGTCGTGGTGGGCGCCGCAGGGGTCGACGTCCCCGGTGCCGCACTGCTGCGCCGAGTACATGTCCGAGCGCCAGGCGACGGACCCGTCGTCGCGGGTGACGCGGTAGAGGTAGCGCCGTCCGACCCAGTCGGCGAAGCCGGGTGCGGCCGCCTCCCACCAGCCGCCGCCGACCTGGCGCATCGGCAGCCTGGTGATCAGCTCGTCCTCACCGTGGCCGTCGTCGGCGATGTAGCCGCCGGGCCCGGCGAAGGCCACCTCGACGGCGAGCGCGTGCGGCGCCCAGACCCGGAACCGGATCCGTTCCCGGGCGTCCGAGCTGACGGCGGCGCCTGAGCCGCTGTGGCCGCTGGGGCCGCCTGAGCCGCCGCCCGTGCTGACCGTGCTGACCGGGCTGCCCAGGTCTCTCGAGCCGACGGGCAGGACGCGCCGGGCGCCGTTGTGCCGGTGGGCGGCCAGGCGGAACTCCGCGCGCACCACCGGCCCGCACCCCGGGCCGACCTCGAACCGCCGGACCTGCTCCGTCGCCCCGGGATCCGGGACCTCTGCGGGGATCCCCCACACCTGCGAGCCGTCGGGACGGGTCAGCCAGACGCCCCAGTCGAAGGTCCGGGAGACGCTCGCGTCCACCGTGACGGTGGCCCGGTAGGCGGCGCAGCCGTCCTCGGCGGTGAACTCCTCCATCGGCGTGGACGACCAGCTCCCCGCCTGCAGCCCGTGCTCGTCCCAGCTCCCGACCAGCCGGGCCCCGTTCGCGATCCGCCGGCCGACGCCGGTGTGGTAGACGACGTCCACGCGGACGGCGCCGGTGGCGGGTGACGGGCCCACATGCCGGTCGGCGCCATGCTCTGTCGTCACGTCGTCCCATCGGTAGACCTCGGCCGGCGCTCGCGGCCTGCCATGTCTGCCCAAGAATGTCACGTTTCGTGCCGTCAACGGCGTGGCGGGTTCACCCGTCCGGATGACGCGGCGCCATCTGGTGACCGGGCCGGGGGACGCTGGCCGGAGCGCCCGCCGGTGCGCCCGCCGGGGTCCGCCCGCGCAGGTGGGCGGCGATCGCGACGCTGGTCACCGCCGCCCACGCGCACCACAGCGAGGTCACCGCCTCGGTCGAGACCCAGGCGAGGACGGCGACCGCGAGCAGGTTCGCCGCGCCGAACCAGCGCAGGAACGGCCGCCCGGAGAGCAGCAGCACCCCGCAGGTGCTCACCAGGTAGAGCGCGATCGGCACCGAGCCCATCCACAGGTGCACCGTGTAGGTGATGTGGCGTTCGTCGGCGTGGGCCCGGACCGGGCCGGTGACCAGCGCGAACGCCAGCCAGCCGGCGCACACCGCGCCCGCCGCGAGCGCCGCCGCCCCGGCGCGGCGGCGGGCGGGCACCCGCTCCAGCGCCAGCACCGCCACCGGGACGTACAAGGGAAGGATCACGAACGCGAACGCGAGGTACACCGCGGTCGCCGCCGTCAGCGCCGCCGCGTTCGTCTCGGTGCCACCGAGCTCACCGCGCACGCCCCACCAGACGAACGCCTCCGTCAGCGTGTGCGCCGCGAACAACACGGGGAGTGCCGCCATCGGCCAGGCGGCGCGCTTGGGGACGTGGCGCAGGGCGTCCACCCCCACCGCTCCGATGATCGCCGCCGCCGCCACGTCCGCCTCGGGTGAGAAGCACATCGGGCCTCCGCTCATCCGGTCCGGCCGGCAGGCCGGTGTTTGTCCGCTCTTGAACGGCTATTACCAGGTCCGGCCCGCCGCTGTCCCGGGAACGGCTTCGCGCGCACGCGTCGGCGCTGTTCCCCGTGGAGATCCACGGGGAACAGCGCCGACGGCTGGTGCTGATCAGATCGACGTCACGTCACGTGACGCCTGGTTGGCGCGGTCGCTACTCGCCCAGGGCCGCGGCCGAGTCGAGCGGGGCGCCGGAACCGGACGTCCCGCCCGCCACGTAGACGCGGCCGTCGCCACCGGTGGCCGCGCCGTGGCCGGAGCGCGCGGTGAGGGCGCTGCTCGCACCCGCGGACCAGCGGTCGCCGTCCGGGGTGAACACCTGGGTGGAGCCGACGGTGTCGCCGTCGCTGTCCCGCCCGCCGACGACGTAGACCCGGCCGTCCGGCCCGGTCGCGCCCGCGGCCTCGGAGACACCCGTCGGCAGGTCGGCCACCTTCGCCCAGGAGCCGTCCGCCGAACCCGAGCCCGGCGTGTAGGCGTAGGCGTCGGACGACGCGGAGCTGCCGTCGCTGCCGCCCGCGGCGAGAATCCGCCCGTCCGGCAGGCCGACCAGCACCGGTGCACCGGCACCGGACGGCGGCGCACCGCCCGTCGTCCAGTCACCGGAGTCGGGGTCGTAGACCGCCAGGGTCGTCGCGTCGAGGACGTAGATCTTCCCGTCGGTGCCGCGGGTGGCGCTCGGCGTGCCCATCGGGCGGGGCAGCGACGGGCCCTCCGTCCAGTCACCGCTCGACGGCGTGTACACCTCGACGGTGTCGGTCGGGGTGCCGCCGCCGGTCTGGCCGCCGATCGCGTAGATCCGGCCGTCGGTGTCGGTCGCGGCGGCCAGGTGGTCGCGCGCGGTCGGCAGGGCCGGGGCGTTCGACCAGGCGTCCCGCTTCGGGTCGTAGACCTGGACGGTGTCAACCGGGGCGCCGGCCACAGTCGCACCGCCGGTCGTCCCGCCGCCCGTCGCGCCGGTCGGCGTGGCGGTCGGCGTGCCGCCGCCGGCCGGCGAGGTCGGCGTGGCGGTCGGCGTGCGGGACGTCGTGGGTGTCGTTGGCGTGCTCGGGGTCGTCGGCGTCGTCGTGGGCGACACACCCCCGTTGTTGAAGGCGGCCGGGGTCAGCCGCACCCCCGGGCTCGGCGTCGAACCGCCCTCGTCGCCGGGTGACCCGGTCGCGGTCGGCGTGGCGGTCGGCGTCGCGGTCGGCGTCGCGGTCGGTGTCGGGGTCGGCGTCGCGGTCGGTGTCGGGGTGGCTGTCCGGCTGGGGGTCGCCGAGCCGCTGGGCGTCGACGTCGCCGGTGAGCGGGTGGTGGGCGTCGCGGTCGGCGTCGCGGGCACGCCCCCGCCGACCCCACCACCGCCCGCGGTGGTCGCCTCGCCGCCGAGGAGGTAGATCCGGCCGTCGCATCCCGTGGTGGCCGCGACATGGGCGAGCGGCGCCGGAAGGTCGGCGGCGGTCTCCCAGGTGCGCAGCGGGCCGGCGATGTGGGGCAGCGGCGGGCAGGCGCCGGCCGCGCCCGCGGACGGCTGTGGGGACGTGCTGGCCGGGCTTGTGGGACTGGGCGTACCGGTCGTGGGCGTACCGGTCGGCAGGGCCTCGGCGCCCGGCGCGAGCAGCGCCGGTGTCGCCAGAGCCGCCGCCAGCGCGGTGCTCAGGACCAACGCGCGTGAGGCGCATCTGCGGGACGTTCGTGACCAACTCATGGGTTCCCCCTCCGCGGCCCCGGCTGGGACCGGACCACTGGGTGGACGGGCGTGGGCGACCACCACCGCGAGTGCTGGCGCGCGGCGGCGGTCGGTGCTCGAGGGTCTCGGTCGAGGTCTGGGTCGAGGCCATGCCGGTGGTAGCGATGGGCACGCACTGTCTTCCCGCTGCTTCGCAGAGTAGTCATCGCTGTGGGTGACATCGCTGGGTCACCCGGCCGAGGTGTCCATGGCAGCGGTGCCGTCGGTCGCCCGGCTGCCGGCCCTCACCTGCTTCGCCGCACCTAACCGGGCCGGGCCGTCGCCGGGTCCAGACGCTCCGCGGCCGTCACCGGGTGTCGGTGACCTGACCAGGGCAGGGCCGGCGCACACCCGTAGTCTTGCTCCGCGGGACGCCGTCCGGCCGTCGCCGGACCGGCATGGCGGTGGCCCGCCCACGTACCGGCGCCGGGTGGCGCCGGTGCCCGCGTCGCGATCCGCGGGCCGGCCTCGGGACGGGTCGGCACGCGGCGGAGCAGCAGGGGATCGGGGCGAAGCCATGGTGAGCGACCGCAGTCTGAAGACCTTGAACGCCACGCACAGGCGCCTGATGAGACTGACCCGCGGCCGGCTCGGATGGCGGGCCGGCGGCATGCCCGTCCTGGAGCTCACCACGACCGGGCGGCGCAGCGGCCGGGCACACACCGTCATGCTCACCTCCCCGCTGCGGGATGGCGACGCCATCGTCCTGGTGGCGTCGCGGGCCGGCGACGACCGACATCCCGACTGGTACCTGAACATCTGCGCCACCGCGGACGTCGAGGTCCGGGTCAGGGGCGGGTCGTGGCGGCCGATGCGCGCGCGGGTGGCGACACCGCCGGAACGGGAGCGGCTGTGGCCCCGCGTGGTGGCGGACAGCCGCTGGTACGAGAGCTATCAGGCCAAGTCGAAGCGGGTGATCCCGCTCGTCCTGCTCGAGCCGCGCTGATGCGGCCCGGCGCCCGGGACGCGGGCTGGAGCCTGGCCGACGTGCCGGACCAGCGGGGACGGACCGCCGTCGTCACCGGTGCGAACAGCGGCATCGGCTTCGAGGCGGCGAAGGTGCTCGCCGAGCGCGGCGCGACCGTCATCCTGGCCTGCCGCGAGCCGGCCCGGGCCGAGCAGGCCGCGGCACGCATCCGAACCGCCGCGCCGCGGGCGGACGTCCACGTCGAGCCGCTCGACCTGATCTCGATGACCTCCGTGCGCGCGGCCGCCGAACGGATCCGGGCCGCCCACCCGCGGCTTGACCTGCTCGTCAACAACGCCGGGGTGATGCTGCCCCCACCCGGCCCGAGCGGCGACGGGCTCGGCGGCGACGGCATCGAGCCGACGTTCGGGGTCAACCACCTGGGGCACTTCGCGCTGACGGGCCTGCTGCTCGACCGCATCCTGGCGACTCCGCACTCGCGGATCGTCACGGTCAGCAGCCTCGCCCACCTGGTCGGCCGCCTCGACCTCGAGCAGCTGCGCCGCCTCCCGCCGCGCGCTGACCGACCGGGGGACATCCGACCGGTGGTCGTGCCCGACCAGCGCGCCGGGTCGCCGTCCGGGCCGCGTGCACCCGCGCGCGGGGAGCGTGACAGCGCCGCCCTGGACAGCGCCGCCCTGGACAGCGCCGCCAGGGACGGCGGGCGCCCGGCCCACCAGCGGCTGCGGCGCTCGCCGGGCATGCCTGGCATGGGTCGGCGGCTGCCCCGGCAGCGCCTGCCGTATCCGACATCCAAGCTGGCGAACCTGATGTTCACCTTCGAGTTACAGCGCCGGCTCGCGGCCACCGGCGCGTCGACGATCGCGGTGGCCGCGCACCCGGGAATCGCCCGGACCGGGCTCACCCGCAACCTCATGCCCCCGGCGCGGGTGTTCATGGGCCTGCGCCTGGCGCCGCTGATGTCGTGGCTGGTCCAGGACCCGGAGATCGGCGCGCTCGCCACCGTCCGAGCCGCCCTCGACCCTGCGGCGCGCGCCGGTGACTACTACGGGCCGGCGGGCCTCTTCCACAGCACGGGCCTGCCCGTCGCCGTGCGCTCCAGTGCCCGCTCGCGCGACACCCACCTGCAGCACCGGCTGTGGGTGGAGTCCGAGCGGCTCACCGGGGTCAGCTACGACTTCCACCGCAGTCTCGAACGGCCGTCGCCGTCGCGGGCCTGACGGGCCTCAAAGGCCGAGGCTGAGGTCGCCGAGGATCAGTATCGACCCGACGAACACCACGAGAGCGCCGACCGCGGCCCCGACCGCGCCGACGAGGTCGAACGTCCCGATCCGGTGGTGCCACCGGCGGTACGGCGGTTGATCAACCAAGGGTTCTTCGTGAAGTTGTTCGTCGGTGGTGACGGCGGCGTGGAGCGGGCGACACGGGCCGAGCTGTTCGCGGCGTTGCTGGCGGAGGTCGGCGGTGGAGGTGATTGCCGCGTTGCGGAGCGAGGCGTCCGGCAATGTGGTGGCCGAGGAAGTACTGGATACCTCGGGCGAGCGGTCTGTCGGCCCTGGGGCTCGGGCCGGCGTGCGGCCTTCGGAGGTGTTCGAACGTATGTGCGATGGCGGCGTGGAAAGTCCGTGGTCACCAGGGATTCCCGAGGATGGGAATGGTGTACGAAATGATCTTATGGTACCCCGGGTGGGATTCGAACCCACACTGTCGGTGGTTTGAGCACCGTCTCTCTGCCGTTGGAGTACCGGGGCCTGCCTGGTCCGCGCGGGGAGAACCGATGCGGAACCTCTCGTGGACGACTCTAGCCGGGTAGGGTGCGATTCGACCTCCCGGCCCGGTCAGATTACGGGCCGGCCGGTCGCAGCCCGCGTCAGCCACCCGAACGTGACGACCGCACAATCCAGGAGTTCAACTCGATGAGCCAGCCTTCCTCGACGCCGCGTCGGGTGTTGATCGCTGAGGACGAAGCGTTGATCCGGCTGGACCTCAGGGAGATGCTCCAGGAAGAGGGCTACGAGGTCGTCGGTGAGGCGGGGGACGGCGAGACCGCTGTGGCCCTCGCGGGGAAGCTGCGCCCCGACCTCGTGATCCTGGACGTCAAGATGCCGAAGATGGACGGCATCGACGCGGGCGCGCGGATCGCCAAGGAGCGCATCGCCCCGGTGGTCATCCTCACCGCGTTCAGTCAGCGCGAGCTCGTGGAGCGTGCGCGCGAGGCGGGGGCCATGGCGTACGTGGTCAAGCCGTTCCAGAAGAAGGACCTGCTCCCGACCATCGAGATGGCGATGAGCCGGTTCACCGAGATCGTCAGCCTCGAGGCCGAGGTCGAGGATCTGCAGGGGCGCCTGGAGGCTCGCAAGATCATTGAGCGGGCGAAGGGCGTACTGCAGACCGAGCACGGGATGACCGAGCCGGACGCGTTCCGCTGGATCCAGCGGACGTCGATGAACCAGCGCCGGACGATGCGCGCCGTCGCGGAGGCTGTGCTCTCCGGTGAGGCGCTGCCCAGCTCGTGAGCCCGCGCGACCCGGACCCGGGCCCGGACCCGGCCACCAGGCCGGAGCGGGCCACCGGTTCGGACGCGGCTACCGGTCCGGAGCCGGCAACGGGTCCCGCCCAGGTCACCGATCCGGATTCGGGCCCGGAGCCCGCGGCGGGCCGGAATCCAGCAGGCGGTTCAGCGCCCGCGGCGGGCTCGGAGCCGGCGCGGCCGGCTGCCGGGGTGACACTCGCCGGGTGGGTGCGTCCGGTGTCGCGGGCGGTGCCGTCCGCCGCGCGCCGGCTGGACCACTGGGCCCGCAGGTCGACGCGTGACACCCGGGGGCGGGTCGTTCTCGCCGCGGTGCTGGTGCTGGTGCTCGCTGTCCCCACCGGGCTCGGCCTGGGGCTCGCCGCGGTGCTGGACGGTGCTGGTTCTGGAACGTCGGCGACGAAGGTCGCCACGATCGGCGTGATGGCGCCCCTGTCGGGGGGCTCGGCCGACGCGGGCGTGAGTGTGCGCGACGCGGTCACCCTCGCGGTCGAGGAGGCCAACCGGCAGGGGGCCGTCCCGGGCTGGAAGCTCGAGGTGGCCGCCCACGACGACCTCGCCCGCCCCGACGGCGGCGCGGCCGGGGCGGATCTGTTCGCCGACGACAGCCGGGTGATCGGGGTCGTCGGCCCGCTCAGCTCCAGCGTGGCGATGGTGTCCCTGGACAGGCTGAGCAGCGTGGGCATCCCGGTGATCTCGCCGTCCAACGCGGAGCCGACGCTGACGGCGCCGGAGAGCGCGTCGAACACCCGCCCGTATCCCACGTACTTCCGGCTCAGCGGCACCGACGAACTGCTCGCCCAGGTGACGGCCGACTATGCCGTGAACACGCTGGGGCGCTCGCGGATCAGTGTCGTCGACGGCGGCCCGGACTACGGCACGATCACGCTCGCGGAGCGGTTCGCCCGGCACGCGCGGGCCGCGGGGGCGACCGTGCCGACGGTGCACCGGGTCGACGGCGCGTCGACCGCCGGCGAGCAGGTCCGCGAGACGGCGAAGGCCATCCAGGACGAGGCACCCGATCTGGTGTACCTGGCGACGGGTGCCGGCTTCGCCGGCGAGCTGCGTGGAGCGCTCGCGGACGAGGGGGTGGCCGTCCAGGTGATGGGCGCGGACGGCCTGCTCGACCGCGACTACGTGGAGCGCTCGGACTCCGCGGCGGACGGTGACGTCGTCGCGGACCTGTCGGTGCCGCTGTCACGCCTCCCGGCGGCCGGGGCGTTCGTGGCGGCCTACTCGGAGCGGTTCGGCGGGCCGACGGTGGGCGCGGACGGGCTCCTGCCCGACGGGACGTCCATTGAGCCGGAGCCGGAGCCGGAACCAGAGCCGGCGCCGACGGCTTCCGGCGCTCCGGGTCACGCCACGGCCACGTCCGCGTCCGTGGACCCGAGCCACACGTCCGGTTCCGCGTCCGCGGCCGACGAGGCGGGCGCGAGCAGATCCGGCGCGAGCGAGGCCGGTACGGCGAGCCCCTCGGAGCGTGAGCTGGAGGTGCGCCGCGCCCGGGACGCCGCCCTGGCGGATCTGCGGGAGGCGGCGATCCCGCCGGTGGCGGCCTACGCCTACGACGCCGCGCGGGCGCTGATCCGGGCGGCGGCGGCGGTCCTGCCCGGCCGGACGGAGGTGGACATGGCGACCCGCCAGGCGCTGGTCCGCGCGGTCGGTGCCGGGGACTTCGCCGGAGTCACCGGCCAGGTCGCCTTCGACACGAAGGGCGACGTCATCGATCCGCGCGTGGTGCTGTACTCGGTGCTCGGTGGAAACTTCGTCCCGTTGCAGGTCGACTCGCCCTGATTGCTTCCCGCGACGTCTGGGTGCCAAAGCACGTCTAGTACCACGTGAAGTCACGACACTCTTACTTTCAGCTTTCATCGCTCGGGTGGAGCCGCTAGGTTTCCGCTGCGCGGAGCGCGCCCGCGCGCCGGTGGAAAGCAGCGGAAGGACGTGGCATGACGGGCAGCCCACGCACCCCTCGACCCAGGACCAGACGGGCCGGGGTCCTGCGGCCGGTCGCCGGGGTGGTCGCGGGCCTGGCGATGGTCGGCGCGGCGTTGACCGCCTGCGGCGGTGGTGACTCGAACGAGGCCGGTACCAAGGAGTTCCTCATCGGCTTCCAGGGGCCGCTGTCCGGGGAGAACCAGCAGCTCGGCATCAACGCCTACAACGGCGTGCTGACCGCCGTCGACCTGGCCAACCGCACCGGCGGCCTGCCGTTCACCCTGCGGATCGTCGCCTCCGACGACCAGGGCGTGCCCGAGCAGGGGCCGACCGCCGCCCAGAAGCTCATCGACAACCCGGACGTCGTCGCGGTCGTCGGCCCGGTGTTCTCCGCGCCGACGAAGGCCAGCGAGCCGCTGTACAGCCAGACAGGCCTGCTGTCGGTCAGCCCGTCGGCGACCGCCCCGGCGCTCACCGACCTCGGGTTCACCAGCTTCTACCGGGTGATCGCGCCGGACACCGTGCAGGGCGCCGGCGCCGCCGAGTACCTCGCCAAGGTCGTGAAGGCCAAGCGCGTCTACTCGCTGGACGACCGCAGCGAGTACGGCACCGGCCTCTCCGGCGCCGTCGAGCGCGGCCTGAAGCAGGCGGGCGTCGCCTACACCCACGACGGGATCAACCCGACGAAGGACTACACCTCCCAGGCGACGAAGATCATGGCGGACGGCGCCGACGCCGTCTACTACTCCGGGTACTACTCCGACTTCGCGCTCCTCACGAAGGCGCTGCGCAGCAAGGGGTACGACGGGGCGATCCTCAGCGGCGACGGCTCGAACGACGACCAGTACATCCGCCAGGCCGGCGCGGCGAACGCGGAGGGCACGCTCATCACCTGCCCCTGCTCGGACGCCAACACCGACCCGGCCGCCACCGGCTTCGTCAGCGAGTACAAGAAGGTCAACAGCGGCCTGAAGCCGGGCACGTACTCCGGCGAGGCCTACGACGCCACCAACGCCATCATCTCGGTGCTGCGCAAGCTCGGGACCGGCGCCAGCCGCGAGTCGGTGCTCGCCGACTTCGGCTCGGTCGACTTCCCCGGGGTGACCAAGCGGATCCGCTTCGAGCGCAACGGTGACGTCCAGGGCTCGACCGTCTACGTGTACCAGGTGAAGGACGGCCAGCGCGTGGTGCTCGGGCCGGTCAGCTCGCTCGTCAAGCCGTGACCGGCCGGCGAGCGCCTTCCCGGCGGGTGGGGCATGGGCTCGGCTGAGCAGATCAGCCAGCTCACGATCGACGGTCTCATGGTGGGCGCGCTCTACGCGGTGATCGCCCTGGGATACACGCTCGTCTACGGGGTTCTGCAGCTGATCAACTTCGCGCACAGCGAGGTGTTCATGCTCGGCGCGTTCGGCGGGCTCTTCGCCAGCCGGGCGCTGGTCCCGGCGGGCGCCACCCCGTCCGGTCTCACGTCGGCCGGGCTGGTGCTGTTCGGGCTGGTGGCAGGCGCGCTGGCCGGCGCCGCGGCCGCGTACGCGCTGGAACGCTGCGCCTACCGGCCGCTGCGCCGTCGCGGCGCGCCCCGGCTCGCCTACCTGATCAGCGCGATCGGGGCCTCGCTGTTCGCCTTCAACCTGGCCGGCAAGGAGTTCGGCCGGCAGAGCATCCCGGTGCCCGACCTGTTCACCAACGGGACCGTGGTGACGGTGCTCGGCGCGGAGATCTCCACGCAGTCGCTGGTCATCGCCTGCACGGCGCTGGCGATGCTGCTCGCCGTGGACCACCTCGTGGCCGGAACCCGGCTGGGGCAGTCCGTGCGCGCGGTGGCCCAGGACGCCGAGTGCGCCGGCCTGATGGGCGTGGACGTCCAGAAGGTCATCGTCGTGACGTTCGTGCTCGGCGGGCTGCTGGCCGGCGCGGGCGGGTTCCTCTACGCGATGACCTTCAACGCCTCGTACACGATGGGGTTCGTCCCGGGGATCAAGGCCTTCACCGCGGCGGTGCTCGGCGGGATCGGCAACGTGCGCGGCGCGGTCCTCGGCGGGCTGCTGCTCGGCCTGGTCGAGAGCTTCGGCGGCTACCTGTTCGACGCCTCCTACAAGAACGTCATCGCCTTCACGGTGCTGGTGCTGGTGCTGCTGGTGCGCCCGTCCGGTCTGCTCGGGACCAGGCTGGGGCGGCCGGCGTGAAGCTCCGCCGGCCCGTGCCGCGGCGGTCGCCCGCGGTCCGGTCGCATTCCGTCCGGGCACGGAAGGCCCAGTCGCGGCGGGCCCAGCTGCGAGAACTGCGGTCGCGGATGGCCCGGCCGGGGGCGGCCCGGCCGGGGGGTGTGCCCTGGCCGGTCGTGGCCAGGTCGCCGGCGGCCCGGCGGCTGGGTGCCTGCCTGTTCCTGGCCGTGATCGCCGCGGTGGTGACGGGCCCGTCCGGAGACGCCGACCGCCCACTGGCGGGGATCGAAGGCTCGTTCACGCCCGCGCGGGCGGCCGGGTTCGCTGCCGGGGGACTCGCGCTGTGGGCGCTGTCGATCGGTGCCGACCGGCTGACGACCCGGCTCCGGTCCGCCGGCCACGGCGCCGCGCTGGGCGGCGGTCGCCTGGCCGCGCTGGGCGGCGGGGCGTGGGTGGCGCCGGCCGGTGCCGCGTGGACGTCGTTCCGCCGGGGCCGTTGGGCGGCATTCCGCCGGGGCCGGTGGTCGGCGCCGGCGGGCAACCTGGCGCTGCTCGCCGTCGCCGTGGCGGTCCCGCCGCTGCTGTCCACGGCGGCCCAGCAGGCGCTGGTGAGCGAGATCGGGATCTACGCCCTGCTCGCCCTCGGCCTGAACGTCGTCGTCGGCTACGCCGGACTGCTCGATCTCGGCTACATCGCCTTCTTCGCGATCGGCGCCTACACCACGGCCTACGTGACGTCCGCGGACGCGATGCCCTGGCACGCGCCCTGGCAGGTCAACCCGTTCTTCGCGCTACCCGTCGCACTGGTCGTGGCGGCCGTCGCGGGTGTCGTCCTGGGCGGCCCCACGCTGCGCCTGCGCGGGGACTACCTGGCCATCGTCACCCTCGGGTTCGGCGAGATCGTCCAGTTGCTCGCGAACAACGCCGACGGCGTCACCGGCGGCCCGCGCGGCGTGTTCGGCCTGCCGCCGCTGTCGGTCGACCTGCCGGGTGTGCACTACTCCTGGGGCCTGAGGCCGTTGCCCTACTACTACCTCCTCGTCGTCCTGATCGTGCTCGTCATGGTGGTCTTCGGCCGGTGGGAGCGCTCCCGGACCGGCCGGGCCTGGACGGCGATCCGCCAGGACGAGGTGGCCGCCGAGGCCACGGGCGTGGCGACGATGCGGATGAAGCTGCTGGCCTTCGCCGTCGGCGCGTCCGTGTCGGGCTTCGCCGGCGTGGTCCTGGCGACCAAGCAGTTCTTCAACCCGCAGACGTTCGGCCTGCAGTCCTCCCTCCTCGTGCTGACCATCGTGATCTTCGGTGGTATGGGCTCGCGGCTCGGCGTGGTGCTCGGGGCGCTGGTCCTGCAGGGGACGGCCTTCCTCCTGCGTGACACGGTCCCGCCCGCGGACCGCTACATCTACTTCGGCGCAGTGGTGATCCTGATGATGATCTTCCGTCCGCAGGGCCTGCTGCCGCCGCGGGGCCCGCGGGCACCCGCCAGCCCCGGCCCGGCCGCCGCTCCGGAGCGCCCGGCGGTTCCCACCGAGCGCGCCGGAGCCCCGGGACCAGCCGGGCCCGCAGCGTCGACCGAGGCGGCGCGGTGACCGGCCGGCCCATCCCCGGCCCGCGGCCGTCGACGACCCTCGGGCCGGTCCTGGACGTCCGCGACGTCACCCTGCGCTTCGGCGGGCTGACCAGCCTGGACGGCGTCTCGCTGCGCCAGGACCGGGGAAGCGTGCTGGCCGTCATCGGCCCGAACGGGGCCGGGAAGACGTCCCTGTTCAACTGCCTGACCGGTGCCTACCGGCCGCAGCGGGGCAGCGCGCGCTTCTGGCCCGCGGATGACGGCGTCGAGCTGGTCGGGCGGTCCCCGCACCGGGTCGCGCGGCTCGGCGTGGCCCGGACGTTCCAGAACATCCGCCTGTTTCCCGAGATGTCGGCGGTGGAGAACGTGCAGGTCGGCGTCGAGGTGCGGGCCCGGACGGGGGCGCTGCGCGGGCTGCTGCCGACCAGGGCCGTGCGGCGGGAGGAACGGGAGACCCTCGACCGCTGCCATGAGCTGCTCGACTTCGTCGGGCTGGGCCACCGTGCCGAGCGGCCGGCGGCCGCCCTGGCCTACGGGGAGCAGCGACGGCTGGAGATCGCCCGCGCGCTCGGCACGTCCCCCTCGCTGCTTCTGCTCGACGAGCCGGCCGCCGGTGCCACCGCCGCGGAGCGCACGGACCTCGTCACGCTCATCCACGCCATCGCGGGGCGGGGGATCTCGGTGCTCCTCATCGAGCACGACATCCGGTTGGTGGCCGCCGTCGCCCGCGCGATCGTCGTGCTCAACTTCGGCCGGGTGATCGCCGCGGGACGTCCCGACGAGGTTCGGGCCGACCCCGCCGTCGTCGAGGCCTACCTCGGCGAACCGGACGAGAGGCGGGACGGGCCGTGACACCGGAGGGGAACCCCCTCGACGGATCGCCACTCGAGAACATCGCGCCGCTGGAGAACATCTCGCCGGTCGACAGCACGCCGCCGACCGGGAGCATGCCGCCGACCGGGAGTGCCTCACAGGTCGGGAGTGCACCGCAGGCCGGGAGCGTCTCGGCGTTCAGGAGCACGATTCCGGCCGGGACGTTGGTCGACCTGACCGTTCCCGAGCGACCGCTGTTGGACGTGCGCGACGCCGAGGTGGCCTACGGAGCCGTAACCGCGCTGCGGGGGATCTCGCTGCGGGTGGACCCGGGCGAGGTGGTGGCCCTGCTCGGCGCGAACGGAGCCGGGAAGACCACCACCCTGCGGATGATCTCCGGACTCCTCCCGCCCGCTCGCGGCTCGGTCTGGTTCGACGGCGCCCGCCTGGCTGGCACCGGCAGCGGCACCGGGCTCGGTGGCACTGGCACCGGCGGCGGTACCAGTGGGCACAGCGGTACCAGTGGGAACTGCGGCGCCGGTGCCTGGTCCGACGGCACGCGGGACTCGCCGGGGCTGCCGGTGCACCGGGTAGCCGCGCTCGGCATCAGCCATGTGCCCGAGGGACGGCGGATCTTCCCGGCGATGACGGTGGCCGAGAACCTCGCGATGGGCGCCTACACCGACCGCCGCCGGGCCTGGAGCCGTGCCGGCCGCGACGCCCGCCGAGAAGCCCGCCGGGACGTCCGCCGTGGCCTCGACCGGGTGCACGCGCTGTTCCCACGCCTCGCCGAGCGGGACCGCCAGCCCGCGGGCACGCTCTCCGGCGGGGAGCAGCAGATGCTGGCGATCGGGCGGGCGCTGATGGCCCGGCCCCGGCTGGTCCTGCTGGACGAGCCCTCTCTCGGGCTGGCCCCGAAACTGGTCGCGACGATCTTCGAAGTGATCGAGGAGATCAACGCGGACGGGGTGACCGTCCTGCTGGTGGAGCAGAACGCGGCGGCGGCGCTGCGGATCGCGCACCGGGGCTACGTCCTGGACACCGGCCAGGTGGCACTCGCGGGCAGTGCTGACGAGCTGGCCCGCGACCCCCGGGTGCGCGACGCCTACCTGGGCAGCCCGAGCGATTCCGACGCCGTGGCACCCTAGATTCCGACGCCGTGGCACCGAAGTGGCACCGGTGCCGGGGATGTGGCTCGCGGGGCCTGTGGCCGGCGCTTTGGCGAATGCCCGGGGTGGACTTTGGTGCCGTCCGAACCTTCCCCGTGCCCGGCGTTTTCTACTCGTCCGCCCCGGGCGTCCACCTGCAGTCGACGGTAGCAGGGCGGCTGCGCGCGCCGTTCACCGCGTACCGGTCACGGCTTGCGGTCCGCGTCGCCCGATCCCGGCGCCGGGATCTTCCCGCCGGCCGGTGGGCGGTCGCGCAGCATGCAGGTCAGCCGGCAGGTGCACACCGCCCGGCCGGCCTCGTCAGTGACCCGGATGTCGTAGGTGGCCAGCGTCGACCCCCCGTGCACCTGAGTCGCGACCGCCGTCACGACGCCGTCGGTGACCGCGCGGTGGTGGGTGGCGTTGATCTCGATCCCGACGGCGACCCGGTCGGCCCCGGCCGAGAGCATCGAGGCGACCGAGCCGACGGTCTCCGCGAGCGCCACCGAGGCACCGCCGTGCAGCAGGCCGTAGGGCTGGCGGTTGCCGGCGACCGGCATCGTGGCGACCACGCGCTGCGCGCTCGCCTCCGTCAGCACGATCCCCAGGCGTTCGCCGAGCTCGCCGCGGTGCTCGTTGAGCTCATTGAGCATGTTGATCTGATCGTCCGTACTCGTCGCCGTTCTGGACACGTCGAGCACATTAGTTCAATTCCTCATTGGTCATCGGGCGCGGTCGGCGTCCGGCACAGGCACGGGGCTGGGGCTGGCCAGGGCGGTGCAGGGCCTGCGCACGCCGCCGGCTCGACCGCGCGGCCGCCGCGGGCCACGGCCGATCATGGAGTTCCGCGGAACCTCGGAACTCCCACAGGCCGCGACCACCACGAACAGCTCGGCGTAGGGCTCGTGGCGCGTCCCGGTTGTATCTCCTCCTGGCCCTCCGCCGGACATGCGCGGACCTGTCGTACCCACGGCCTAGACTCGCCGCGTGCCTGCGACTACCTCGTCCCCGTCCAGCAGCTCGTCGGCGGCCAGCCGTGCGTCGGCGTCCGCGGACCGTTCCCGGCTGCTGCTGCTCGACGGGCACTCGCTGGCCTACCGCGCCTTCTTCGCGCTCCCGGTGGAGAACTTCTCGACCAGCACCGGCCAGCCGACGAACGCCGTCTACGGCTTCACCTCGATGCTGATCAACGTCCTGCGCGACGAGAAGCCCACGCATGTCGCCGTCGCGTGGGATCTGCCGACCCCGACGTTCCGGCACACGCAGTACGCCGAGTACAAGGCCGGTCGCTCGGAGACGCCGGCGGACTTCGTCGGCCAGGTCGCGCTGATCCACCAGGTCTGCGACGCGCTGGCGGTGCCCGGGGTGAGCGCCGCCGGGTACGAGGCCGACGACGTGATCGCCACCCTCGCCACCCAGGCGTCCGCGGAGGGGATGGACGTCCTGGTCGTGACCGGCGACCGCGACGCGCTGCAGCTGGTGAACGAGCGGGTGACGGTGCTGATGACCCGCAAGGGCATCAGCGACATGACGCGTTTCACCCCCGACGAGGTGCAGGCCAAGTACGGCCTGTCCCCGGTGCAGTACCCCGACTTCGCCGCGCTGCGCGGCGACCCGTCCGACAACCTGCCCTCGGTGCCCGGGGTGGGGGAGAAGACGGCCACCAAGTGGATCCAGCAGTTCGGCTCGCTGGCCGAGCTGGTCGACCGGGCCGACGAGATCGGTGGCAAGACCGGCGCGTCGCTGCGGGAGCACCTGTCCAACGTCATCCGTAACCGTTCGCTGACCGAGCTGGCCCGTGAGGTGCCGCTGGAACTGACGCCGGCAGACCTGCGCCTGCACCCCTGGGATCGCGAGGCCGTCCACCAGCTCTTCGACACGCTGCAGTTCCGGGTGCTGCGGGAGCGGCTGTACGCGGCGCTGTCGGTGGCGCCGCCGGCCGCCGACGAGGGCTTCGAGATCGAGCTGAGCATGCTCGGGCCGGACGAACTCGCCTCGTGGCTCGCCGAGCACGCCTCCGGCGCCGGCCGCACGGGCCTGCACCTGCGCGGCACCTGGGGCCGGGGCACCGGGGTGATCGTCTCGGTGGCCCTCGCCGCCGCCGACGGCGCCGCCGCCTGGATCGACCCGACCCAGCTCACCGCCGGCGACTCCGCGGCGCTCGGCAACTGGCTGGCCGACCCGGACAGGGCGAAGGCCGGCCACGACCTCAAGGGCCCGATGCTGGCGCTGGCCGAGGCCGGTTTCACCCTGGCCGGTGTCACCAGCGACACCGCGCTCGCGGCCTACCTGGCGCTGCCCGGCCAGCGCTCCTTCGACCTCGCCGACCTGGCCCTGCGTTACCTGCACCGCGAACTGAAGTCGGACGCCCCGAGCAACGGCCAGCTCACCCTCGACGGTTCCGGCGAGGCCGACGAGGCGGAGGCCGACGCGATCCGCGCCCGGGCCGCGCTCGAGCTGGCCGACGCCCTCGACGGCGACCTGGAGCGCAGGTCCGCGGCCCGCCTGCTGCGGGAGATGGAACTCCCGCTGGTGACCGTCCTGGCGACGATGGAGCGCGCGGGCATCGCGGCCGACGAGGATCACCTCCTCGAGCTGCAGAAGCACTACGGCGGTGAGGTGTCCGACGTCGCCGCACAGGCGCACGGCATCGTCGGGCGCACCTTCAACCTCGGCTCGCCCAAGCAGCTCCAGCAGATCCTGTTCGACGAGCTCGCGCTCCCGAAGACCAAGCGCATCAAGACCGGCTACACGACCGACGCCGACGCGCTGGCGTGGCTGGCCACCCAGTCCGACCACCCGCTGATCCCCGTGCTGCTGCACCACCGCGACGTCGCCCGGCTCAAGACCGTCGTCGACTCACTCATCCCGATGATCGACGACGCCGGCCGGATCCACACCACGTTCAACCAGATGATCGCGGCGACCGGCCGGCTGTCGTCCACCGACCCGAACCTGCAGAACATCCCGATCCGCACCCCGCAGGGCCGGCAGATCCGGCAGGCGTTCGTGGTCGGCCAGGGGTACGAGACACTGCTGACGGCCGACTACTCGCAGATCGAGATGCGGCTGATGGCGCACCTGTCCGGTGATGCCGGCCTCATCGAGGCGTTCGCATCGGGCGAGGACCTCCATTCCTTCGTGGCCGCGCAGGCGTTCGGGCTGCCGGTCTCCGAGGTCGATCCCGAGCTGCGCCGGCGTATCAAGGCGATGTCCTACGGGCTGGCCTACGGCCTGTCCGCCTTCGGGCTCGCCGGCCAACTCGGAATCGCCCCCGATGAGGCACGCGAGCAGATGGACGCCTATTTCGCCCGTTTCGGTGGCGTCCGGGACTTTCTGCGCGGGGTCGTCGACCAGGCCCGCCGTGATGGTTACACCGAGACCATCATGGGCCGCCGCCGTTACCTGCCCGATCTGACCAGCGACAACACCCAGCGCCGGCAGATGGCCGAGCGGATGGCGCTGAACGCCCCCATCCAGGGATCGGCGGCCGACATCATCAAGATCGCGATGTTGGGCGTGGGTCGGGCGCTGCGCTCGCGTGACCTGAGCTCCAGGCTGCTGCTTCAGGTGCACGACGAACTCGTCCTGGAGATCGCCCCCGGCGAGCGGGCTGAGGTCGAGGCGCTGGTCCGAGCCGAGATGGGTAGCGCGTACGAGATGTCCGTGCCGCTCGAGGTGAGCGTCGGCGCCGGCCGGACCTGGGACGAAGCCGGTCACTGACACCGGCGACCGGAGCCTGGCTTCCCTGGTTTCCGCCTCTTTTCCGCCTTTCCGGCGATGGAGTCGACAATCCCAGCCGTGGTCATCGTCGTCGGCGTTGAATCATCCGGAATTCACGCCGCCTGTCCGAAATGTGGTTGGTAAAGCGTCGTCGCGGACGTTAGATTCATTCGGTTTTTGGTTATGTTCTGACTACGTCAGGTCTCTGTCGTCCGCGCGGGTGGTCCGGCGCGCCCGGGCCCCGTCGGCCACTGGCCGCCACAACGGTGCCGGTCAGCGCCCAGCGCCGGGGACCTGCCGCGGCCAGGGAGAGGGGGACGGGTCGTGACCAGCGGTCCCGTAGTCGTCGACCGCCGCCGCCTGCTAGTGGTCCTCACCGTCGGGATGGTGGGGTTCTTCCTGTTGGTCCTGACCGTCCCCGGATCCCCGGGGCGGCTGCGTGCCGGGACGTGGATCGCACTGGCCATCGCGCTGGTCAACCTGGCCCTCATCCAGCGGCTCGTCGCCGCCCACGAGCGGTGGCCGTGGCTGGCCGCGCTCGCCGCCGCCTCGATGGCGGCCGGGATGGGAGCCGCGGCCGCGGACGCCATACCCGGGGAGGAAAGCCAGCTGTTCCTGCTGTGGTTCCCCTGGATCGCCAGCTACTGCGGTGTGCTCAGGCTCGGCTGGAGCCTGGCCATGGCGGCCTGGGTGGCCCTGACGCTGCTGCTGGCGGCGTCGGTCAACTCCGCTCTCGCCGGCTCGCCGGCGCTGCTGATCACCGCGGCCGTCAGCTCGGCCGGCGGCTGCCTGGTGATGTACGGGCTGTTCCAGTGGCGCGGGGAGCAGGCCTACTCCGATCCGCTGACGTCCCTGGTGGCACGCAGCGGGCTGACCCGTGCCGCGGACCCGGCGATCGCGCGGGCGGTCAAGAAGGACCGCGAGGCGGTCCTTCTCCTGCTCGACATCAACCGGTTCCGGGAGGTCAACGACGCGCTGGGGCACGAGGCCGGTGACGAGCTGCTGCGCCAGCTGGCCCGCGCTCTTCCCGCGGTGACGCCGCGGCCGTCCTTCGTCGGCCGGCTCGGCAGCGACGAGTTCGCGCTCGTCATCCCCGGCCCGCCCGGCGCGGACCGCCGTGACGACGACGAGCTGGGCGGTGGTGATGCCAGCCGCGGAGATCCGGACCGCGGCGGGTCCGTGTCGACGTCGGCGAGTCGGGAGAGCGACCTGCGCGAGCTCGGCCGGTCGGTGCTGCGCCAGATCGAGGGGCCGTTCACCGTGCACGGCGTCGAGGTCGAGGTCGAGGCGAGCGCCGGGCTGGCGGTCGCCCCGCGCGACGGGGAGACGATCGGGTCGTTGCTGCCCTGCGCGGACGCGGCGCTGTCCCGGGCCAAGCGCGAGGGCGAGCGGGTCGGGCTGTGGGACGCGGGCATCGCGGGCGTGCGCTCCTGGGAGATCGCGCTGTACGCGGAGCTGCGCGCGGCCATCGCCAGGGACGAGCTCATCGTCTTCTACCAGCCGCTCCAGGCGGCGGCGACCGGGCGGATCGTCGGCGTCGAGGCTCTCGTGCGCTGGAGCCATCCGACCCGCGGACTGTTGCCGCCCGGCGCGTTCCTGCCGATGGCGGAGCGCTCGGCGCTCATCGTCGACGTCACGAGGTGGGTGCTGGACGAGGCGCTGCGGCAGTGCGCCGTGTGGGCCGCCCGTGGGCTGCACGTGCCCGTCTCGGTGAACCTCTCCGCCCGCATGCTCGTCCTGGACGACCTGCCCAGCCTGGTGACCGGGAGCCTGGCCCGCCACCAGCTCCCCCCGGACGTACTGACCCTCGAGATCACCGAGAGCGCCCTGGTGACCCAGCCCGGCCGGGCCGCCGCCATGCTCCGGGAGCTGCGCAGCAAGGGCGTCAAGCTCGCCCTGGACGACTTCGGCACCGGTTACAGCTCGATGGAGATCCTCAAGGCGCTGCCGTTCGACGAGGTCAAGATCGACCGCGGGTTCGTCGCGGACGTCCGCGGCAGCCTGCTGGACGCGGCGATCGTGCGTTCGGTGCTGGACCTCGGCCACCGGCTCGGCCTGCGGGTCGTCGGCGAGGGCGTCGAGGACGACCGGACGCTGCGGATGATGACCGAGCTCGGCTGTGACATCCTGCAGGGCGACGCGGTCTCGCGCCCGCGCCCGCCGTCGCATCTCGAGGACCTGCTGGTGGAGCGGGCCGCACCCGCCGACCGCCCCGGCGCCGCCGGTGCGGCGGCCCCTGCCGCCCTGCCGGCTGGTGGTGCTGTGCCGGCCGGCAGCGGCGTGCCGGTGGGCGGTGCCGGGTCTGCGGCCGACGCGGTGGAGGCGGTGGACGCGGCGCGTTCCGAGCCGATCGTCGGCCCGGATGCCCCCTTCACGGTGTCGCAGACGCGGCGGTTCGGTGTCCTGGCCCCGCCGGTGGCGGACGAGGCGGCGCGGGTCGCCGCGACCCGGCGCTACGAGATCGCGTTCCGGCCGCGGACCTACCCCCTGGACGACATGGCGGCCCTCGCGGCCGCGATGACCGGCTGCAACGTGGGGTCGGTGCTCCTGGTCGGCGCCGACTCGGAGACCTACCTGGGCCGCCACGGCCACGAACTGAAGGACGTGCCGGCCCGGGTCGGCGTGGCCTCGCACGCCGTCGCGGCGGGCGAGCTGCTGGAGATCCCGGACGCGATGCTCGACACCCGGTTCGCGCACGGGACCAGGGCGTTCCCCGGCCGGAAGGCCCGTTTCATCGCAGCCGTCCCGGTGCGGACCTCCGACGGCTACGCCATCGGTGCGGTCACGATCAACGACCGGATCCAGCGGCGGCTCACCCCGGGCCAGCGCGAGGCGCTGGAGAGCCTCGCCCAGCACGCCGCGGTCATGATGGACGTCCGCCGGGAGGCCGTGCTGCTCGCCGTGGTCACCGACACCGCCCGGGCGCTGGACCAGCTCTGTTACCCGGATGATCTCCCTGCGGCCGCGTCCCTGGTCAGTGACGCCGCGCGGCACATGCTGGGCGGCGACGTCGTCACCGTCCTGATGTCCGACACGCCCGGCTCGACGGTCTACAACTCCGTCGGGGCTTCCCTCGCGCCCGGGGCCACCTCCCTCATCAAGCCGGGGCAGCGGTTCAGCTCGAACGACGAGACGGTCATCGGCGAGGTCCTGCGGACACAGAGCCCACTGTTCGTCCCGGACGCGCCGACCTTTCCCGGCTTCAACCTGGACATCGTCCGCGCCAGTGGTGTGGCCTCCGCGTTCCTCGTCCCGATCCCGGGGGAGGGCGGTGCGCTCGGCGTCATGTGCGCCCGCTGGCCGGCCCCGGTGGCCGCGATCGACCCGTCGCTGTACCGCGCGATGGCGCTGCTGGCCGGGCAGGCGGGGCACGGCCTCGGCCGGCTGCGGGCCGCCTCGGCTCGGGAGCACCACCCGGACGGCACGGCCGGGCTGACCGGCCGGGCGGCCTTCCTCTCCACCCTGCAGGGGCTGTCGCCGGGCGCCGCGGTGTGCCTGTTCGACGTCCAGGCGGGCCGGGACAGGTTGACCAGTCGGTTCGCCGAGCTCCTGCGGGCCGTCTGCGACGAGTCCGCGTATCTCGCCCGCTGGTCGGACAGCCGGTTCGCGGTGGCCGTCCCGACCGGCGGGCGGGAACGGGCCGAGGCGATGGCCGACGAGGTCCGCCGCTCCTGGGCCCGGGAGTCGGCGGTGCCGATCGCCGTCGGCATCTCGGTGACCAGGAGCCACGAGCCGTCGAGCGCCGCGCTCATCGACGCGGAGAACCACCTGCTGGAGACGATGGCGGTGGTGGTCCGGGCCGAGCGGGCAGCCGCGGCGCGCGTGACAGCAACGTCAGCAGGGGTCTGACCCCTTCGGGCACCGGCTCGTGGAACGTCCGCTCCACCCGGCCGCCCTGGAACTCCACCTCGATCACGTAGACGAAGCGATCCGCCCCCGCCGGGCCGCCGCCGGTGCCGCCTGGCCCGGCGGTACCGTCCGGCCCGGCGGTGAGCGAGGCCGCCAGCGACCGCAGCGTGGCCGCCTGGTCGGCGGGGAGCCGGGCGGTGTCGAGCCCGCGCCGGACCGGCCGGCCGATGATCCCGCCAGAGCGTTCCAGGATCACCCGGATGCGCCCGGCCAGGTCGGCGGGCCCGCCGCCGTCCAGGCGGGACCCGGTGTTCCGGTCGTCGGTCACCCTCCGATTCTCCCCGCCCGGCCGGGGCGTCAGACCGGAACGCCGACCGAGGCCCAGGCGTCCCGCACGGCCTGGGTCTCCTCGGGCCCGAACAGCACCTGGGCCTGGCGCGAGGTGGCGGCGGCGAACGACCGGAACGTCGCGTTCGGCCGGAGCTGGGGCGCGCGCAGCGCCTCGTACCAGATCCGGCCCGCGCGCTCCCAGGCGTGGCCGCCGAGGGCCACCGCGAGCGTGTGGAAAGCCTTGTTCGGGATGCCCGAGTTGATGTGCACCCCGCCGTTGTCGGTCGTCGTGCGGACGTAGCCGTCCATGTGCGCGGGCTGAATGTCGTCGCCGAGCACCGGGTCGTCGTAGGCCGTGCCAGGCTCCTTCATCGACCGCAGCGCCACGCCCTGCACGGCGTCGGTGAGCAGGCCCTCGCCGATCAGCCAGTCGGCCTCCTCGGCGGTCTGGCCGCGCAGGTGCTGCTTCACCAGCGAGCCGAAGACGTCGCTCAGCGACTCGTTCAGCGCGCCCGACTGGTTCAGGTACATCAGCTGCGCCTCGTCCTCGGTGACGCCGTGCGCGAGCTCGTGGCCGATGATGTCCAGCGAGACCGTGAACCGGTTGAACAGCTCGCCGTCACCGTCGCCGAAGACCATCTGCCGGCCGTTCCAGAAGGCATTTTCGTAATGATCGCCGTAGTGCACGGTCGCGAGCAGGCCCATCCCGTCGTCGTCGACGGAGTCCCGGCCGTAGGCGTCGAGGAAGAACGCGAACGTGGCGCCGAGGCCGTCGTACGCCTCGTTCACGGCGACGTCGGCCACCGGGGCGTCGCCCTCGGCGCGCACGGTCGTGCCCGGCAGGTCCTCGGACTCCTTCGCGTCGCCGATCGTGCGGCGCGGGCCGCTGGTCGGGGCCAGCCGCGGCGGGGTCGCCGGGCGCTGCACGGAGCGCATCAGGGCGTTGTGCACCCGCACGCTGCGGTGCGAGGAGTCCTGGGCCATGGTGGACAGCGCGCGGGCGCGCTGCTCGTCGTTCCCGTTCCGGGCAATGCGCTCGAGGATGTGCGGCGGCACGGCACAGGGCGCGCAGCGTCGGTGACCGGTCATCGGCGACTCCTCCAGGTGTGGGCCGTCCCGGGCGGATCTGACCGGGGGCCACCGACCTTGGCCGCTACGTGAGCAGATGTCCAGACCGGCCTGCGCCGTCCTGTGCCGCGGCCGTCGCCGCGGTGACGGCCGGAGCCGCCGGGACGAGCTCGCCGCACCGCGGCTGCGGCTCGACGACCTCGAACACGTCACCGGTCGCGGAGACGCGGACGAAGTCGGCGCAGCGGTCCAGCCGGCCCTGCCCGGCCGAGAAGTTGATCTTCTGGGTGAGCAGGCCGCCGGCGTCGTAGTCGGTCACTCCGCGCAGCCCGCGGATGTAGGAGTCGCGGGTCGGGCAGTGCCCCTGGGTCCGCAGTCCGCGCAGGAACAGGTCGGCACTGATCCACCCGTTGACGGCGCTCTGTTGGCTCGGCGGCTGGATCTCGGGGGCGTGCCGGGTCATCGCGGACAGGTAGTCGCGGTGGGCGGGCAGGCCCCGCTCCAGCGCGGTGAAGGGCAGCGGCGTGTAGGTGCCGGCCAGGGCCTGCCGCAGGCCGGAGACCAGCACGCGCATGTCGTAGCCGGCGGGGGAGACCGCCGTCCCGAACGGGTGGCCCCGCTCGGCGGCGGTGATCAGGGCGCCGATGTAGATGTCGAGCGAGGTGGCCGCGACCAGGGTGTCCGCTCCGGTCCGGACGATCCGCCCGACGACGTCGGGCATGGTGATGCCGTCGATCGGCTCCTCGAACACGACCGGGATGCCCGCCGCCGCCAGGCTGCGTCGCGCGCTCTCGGCGTAGAGCAGGGAAGCCCGGGTCGCCGAGGTGATGATCAGCGCCGCCCGGGTTCCGCCGCGGGACTGGACGAACTGCCCCAGGGTGGTCGTCGCCTCGGTGTCGTCGGCGACGTATGTGTACGTGAACATGTTCGGGTGGTCCGCCCACAGCGGCTGGTCGGCCACACCCACCACTGGAATGTGCTGCTGGTCGAGCCAGGGCGCGGACTGTTCCGAGTACGCCGTGTGCTCGAGGATCGCGAACGCGCCCGCGGTCACGAGATCCTTCGCCGCGCGCAGGTTGACGCCCGGGCTGGACTCGTCATCACGCCAGATCGTCGTGATCCGGCGGCCGCCGACCCCGCCGGCGGCATTCTGCTCCGCCATGCGGGCCTCGACACCGGAGCGGTATCCGGTGTACTGGGCCGACATCGCGCCGCTGTCCGGGTAGAGGACGCCGACCGTGATCTCGTCGTCAGTGACACCCGGCGCGCAGGTCCAGGTCGCCGTTCCGCTCTGGGTGGATCCTCCTGCGCCACAGGCGCTCACCAGCGCCGCCGTCACGAGCGCCGTGCCGATCAACTTCGAACGAAACACCAGGACGATCCACCTCTCCGATCCGGCACGCGACAGGCCGCGGGGTTCTCGGGCAGTCACGACGTCTTACGCCCGGGATGGTCGTCCGGCCTGTAAAAAACGTGTTAGATCACAGCGAGGAAATTCGCGCCCGGACGCCGCTCAGGTGGTGCTCGCGGGAAATCCGTCCGGCGCCGGAGAAAATGAGAAAATCGGCGCGGATATACGCTGTCGCCGAACCGTCCCTCGTGCCTGTCCGGCCTTTTCTAGTGGACGTCCTCGACGCTCACCGGCGGGCTGCTGACCGGCGGGCTGGTGGCCGGGGCCGGACGTCGCCCGGCGCGCACCCGGCGGGTCACCATGACCACCGCGGCGTGGGCGCAGGCCAGCGCGATGCCGCCGATGATGAGCAGGCTCGCGTGGTTGTCGAGCCAGCGGACCAGGTCGCTGGTCCACGGCCCGAGGGCGCTGCCCGCCGACAGGTAGAGCGCCGAGGAGGTCATCGAACCGGGGACGAGGAACCGCAGGAACCGGCGCATCGACACCGACCCGGTGCCCAACGCCGCGTCGACGGCCACGTTCGTGTTGATCAGGCAGAACCACAGCAGGCCCCGCTGCGCGCCGTGCCGCGACAGGACGGTGACCAGCCGGCTGGTGCCGACCCGGCGCAGCAGGAGCGACCGGACGTTGTAGCGGGCCAGGCCGAAGTACCCGAGGTCGAGCAGGGTCCGGAGCACCGTGGCGATCAGCAGTGCGGGCAGGAACGCGACGTTGCCGCCGACCAGTATGAGGACGGAGACCGTCGGCCGCAGCGCGATGAGTAGCAGGGGAGCGGAGCTCGCGAGCGTGGGCAGCAGCACCAGGCCCACCGTGCCGGCGGCGAGCAGGCTGCCGGTGAGCAGCGCCGGCCAGCCCCGGGCAATCGCCGCCCGCGTCCACTCTGCCCGGCCGGACCTGGCGCGGTCAGGCCCGGCGCGGACAGGCCCGGCACGGTCAGGCCCGGCACGGCCGGGCTCGCTGCGGGTGGGCGCCACCCGTCCAGTGTGCCAACCCGCGCGGCCGGCCCGGCGCCGCGCGGACCCGTCGCGGGCACGAGGGGCTCCTGGCAGACTCGGCTGGTGCTGATTGTGGGCCTCACGGGCGGAATCGGGTCGGGCAAGAGCGCCGTGTCTGAACTCCTGGTGGAACACGGCGCCCATCTGGTGGACGCCGACCGGATCGCCCGCGAGGTAGTCGCCCCCGGGACGCCCGGCCTCGCCGCCGTCGCCGAGGCGTTCGGGCCGTCCGTGCTGCTGGCGGACGGCGCCCTCGACCGGGAGGCGCTGGGGCGTGTGGTGTTCGCCGACGAGGCGAGCCGGCGGCGGCTCGAGTCGATCACCCATCCGCTGATCCGGGCGGAGATGGCGGCCCGGATCGCGTCCGCGTCGCCGGACGCCGTCGTGATCCACGACATCCCGCTGCTGGTCGAGGGCGGACCGCGCCCCGGCTACGACGCGATCGTGGTCGTCGAGACACCACGCGAGCTGCGTCTGGAGCGGCTCGCCCGGCGAGGTCTCGCCCGCGACCAGGCCGAGGCCCGGATGGCTGCCCAGGCCACCGACGAGCAGCGGCGGGCGGTCGCCGACATCCTGGTCGACAACAGCGGGTCGCTCGACGACCTGCGGAAACGCGTGGGCGAGGTGTGGGGGGAGCTGCTGCACCGGCGTGACGCCGGGCTGGCCGAGCCCTCCGTCGGCCCCGGCTCCTGAGCGCCGTGGCCTGGGAGTGGGACGCGGCCGCCTACGGCCGGCTGCGGCTGCCGCACGAGCTGTGGGGGCAGCGCACGCTCGCCCGGCTCGCGCTGACCGGCAGTGAGACCGTGCTGGACGCCGGCTGCGGCACCGGGCGGGACACCGCGGCGCTGCTCGAGGCGCTCCCGCGCGGCCGGGTCATCGCCGTCGATGCATCGGCGAGCATGCTCGACCAGCTCCGCGCACGGCTGCCTGACACCGAACGGCTCACCATTCTCGCGGCGGACCTGCTCGACCCGCTGCCGATCGCCGAGCCGGTCGACGCCGTGCTGAGCGTGGCCGTCCTGCACTGGATAGCCGATCACCAGCGGGTGTTCGACAACCTCGCGGCGATCCTGCGGCCGGGGGGCAGGCTCTCGGTCGACTGCGGCGGCCACGGCAACATCGCCTCCGTCCAGGCGGCCCTGGCGGCGGTGCTCGGAGAGGTTCCGCAGGTGTGGAACTTCGCGGCGCCGGCCGAGACGGAGCGGCGCCTCGCCGCGGCCGGCTTCGTCGACATCGAGGCCCGGCTGCGCGCCGAGACCGCCCAGTTCGACGGTCCGGCTGCGTTGCACGACTACCTGGAGACGGTCGTGCTCGGCGCGCACCTGGTCAGGCTGGGCGCCGACGAGCGCGCGGCCTTCGTCCGGGCGGTCGCCGAGCGGCTGCCCCGGCCCGCCATCGACTACGTCCGCCTCGAGGTACACGCCCGCCGCGCGGCCTGACCCCGGCCCGGCCAGGCACCCGGGTTCCGCCGGTGGCCCGGCCCCCGGCCCGGTTCCGGCGCCGGGCGTTCGCGCGGCTACCGGACGTTCGCGGCGTCCATCCCGCGCAGCTCCTTCTTCAGCTCGTTGACCTCGTCGCGCAGGCGGGCCGCCAGCTCGAACTGCAGTTCCTTGGCGGCCTCGTGCATCTGGTCGTCGAGCTGGCGGATGAGCTGGGCGAGCTCGTGGCGCGGCATGCCGGCGAGCTCCGCCGCGTACCGGCCGACCGCGTCCCCCGCCTTCGACTTCATCCCGGGTACCGGGGCCTTGCCACGGGACTGCGCCCGGCCACCGCCGCCGATCATCTCCTCGCCCGCGGACTCGCGGACCATGTCCTCGAGAATGTCGACGACCTTCTTGCGCAGCGGCTGAGGGTCGAGACCGCGCTCGGTGTTGTAGGCGATCTGCTTCTCCCGGCGCCGGTTCGTCTCCTCGATGGCCTTGCTCATCGACGGAGTGATCTTGTCTGCGTACATGTGGACCTGGCCGGAGACGTTGCGGGCGGCCCGGCCGATGGTCTGGATCAGGGACTTGTCCGAGCGCAGGAAGCCCTCCTTGTCGGCGTCGAGGATGGCCACCAGCGACACCTCGGGCAGGTCGAGGCCCTCGCGGAGCAGGTTGATGCCGACGAGCACGTCGAACTCGCCGCGGCGCAGCTCGGTCAGCAGCTCGACCCGGCGCAGTGTGTCGACCTCGCTGTGCAGGTAGCGCACCCGGATGCCGAGCTCGAGCAGGTAGTCGGTGAGATCCTCGGACATCTTCTTGGTCAGCGTGGTGACCAGGATCCGCTCGTCGCGTTCCGCGCGGATCCGGATCTCGTGCACGAGATCGTCGATCTGGCCCTTGGTCGGCTTCAGCACGATCTCCGGGTCGAGCAGCCCGGTCGGCCGGATGATCTGTTCGACGACGCCGTCCCCGCGCCCCAGCTCGTAGGGGCCCGGAGTCGCAGAGAGGTACACCGTCTGGCCGATGCGCTCCAGGAACTCCTCCCAGCGCAGCGGCCGGTTGTCGATGGCGCTCGGCAGCCGGAAGCCGTGGTCGACCAGGTTCCGCTTGCGGGACATGTCGCCCTCGTACATGCCGCCGATCTGCGGCACGGTGACGTGCGACTCGTCGATGACCAGCAGGAAGTCGTCCGGGAAGTAGTCGAGCAGGGTGTGCGGGGCCGTGCCGGCGGCCCGGCCGTCGATGTGCCGGGAGTAGTTCTCGATGCCGGAGCAGAAGCCGACCTGGCGCATCATCTCGATGTCGTACGTGGTGCGCATCCGCAGCCGCTGCGCCTCCAGCAGCTTGCCCTGGCCCTCCAGCTCGGCCAGCCGGTCGGTGAGCTCCGCCTCGATGCCGGCAATCGCCCGCTCCATCCGCTCCGGCCCGGCGACGTAGTGGGTGGCGGGGAAGACGAAGACCTCCTGGGACTCCCGGACGATCTCCCCGGTGAGCGGGTGCAGGTAGGTCAGGCGCTCGATCTCGTCGCCGAACATCTCGATCCGGACCGCGAGCTCCTCGTAGACCGGGAACACCTCGATGGTGTCGCCACGCACGCGGAACGTTCCGCGGGTGAAGGCGAGGTCGTTGCGGGCGTACTGGACGTCGACGAAGCGGCGCAGCAGGCGGTCGCGCTCGATCTCGTCGCCGACGCGCAGCCGGACCATCCGGTCGATGTACTCCTGGGGGGTGCCCAGACCGTAGATGCAGCTCACGCTGGCGACGACGACCACATCGCGCCGGGTGAGGAGGTTCATCGTCGCCGAGTGGCGCAGCCGCTCGACCTCCTCGTTGATGGAGGAGTCCTTCTCGATGTAGGTGTCGGTCTGCGCGATGTACGCCTCGGGCTGGTAGTAGTCGTAGTAGGAGACGAAGTACTCGACGGCGTTGTTCGGCAGCAGCTCACGGAACTCGTTCGCGAGCTGGGCGGCCAGTGTCTTGTTGGGCGCCATCACCAGGGTCGGGCGCTGCAGGCGTTCCACGAGCCAGGCGGTGGTGGCCGACTTGCCGGTGCCCGTCGCGCCCAGGAGCACGACGTCCTTCTCGCCGGCCCGCACGCGGCGGGCCAGCTCCTCGATCGCCGCCGGCTGGTCGCCTGAGGGGGCGAAATCCGAGACGACCTCGAACGGCGCGGCCGAGCGCTGGAAGTCCGTGGTGGGGCGTTCGAACGTTGTGCTCACGAGTTCCAGAACACCACACGCCTCCGACAGTTTCCCGGCGGCGGTCCCCGGCCACCTCGGCGGTGGCACCCGGCGGCCCCACGCGGCGGTGTCCCTCAGCGCGAGGTGCCCTCCCAGCCGAGCAGCCGGGCACCGAGCACCGCGGTCTGCAGGACGTACCGGTCCGTCGGAGAGGTCGGGTCATGCCTGGTCAGGGCGTGGATGCGGTCGAGCCGGTAGGTGAGCGCGCGCACCGACAGGTGCAACCGGCGGGCCGCCGCGAGCGCCACGCCGCCGGTCGCGAAGTAGGCGTCGAGCGTCTCGATCAGCGGTCCCGCGCCGCCCCGCGCCGCCCGCAGCGGGCTGAGCACCGCCTCGACGAGCTCCTCCAGCGGTTCCCGGTCACGGAGCAGCACCTTGTAGATGAGCAGGTCGTCGGCGTGCACGACCTGCCCGTCCAGCCGCATCCGCCCGGCCAGCTCGACGGCGTTGCGGGCCTCCTCATAGCCGATGCGCACGCCGGCGACGCCGCTGCGGGGCCGGCTGACCCCAAGCCGCCACACGAGCTCCGGTTCCACCCCCAGCCGCCCGGTGACCGCCCTGATGGCGGTGGACGGCGCCGCGTCCGCGGGGGAGAACGCCGGCAGCGGAGCGAACCCGGCGTCGCCGGGGCCGGGCGGATCCATCCGGCGCCGGCCCCGCGGCGCCGTGGTCCGTGGGCGTGCGATCTCCCGGTCGAGGGTCGGCCGGTCGGCCCTCGGGTGCCCGGAGCCGCCGTCCGGCCGGGCGTGCACGGGGTGATGCACAGGATGGTGTCGTCCCGACGTGGGATCGCTCACGCTGGTCACCCCGGCCCTGGCCGACCCGGCCGTCGGGCCGGCGGCGGGGCGACGGTCCGGTGCGGCGCCGTCGTCCGGCGTGATCGCCGCCGTGGGCGGGACGGGCAGGATCAGGTCGGTCTCCTGCGGGACGACGCAGACGAGCAGCCCGTCCTTGGTCGCGACAAGGGGCTCCGTGGCGCACTGCGCGCGCAGCGCCTCCTCGATCCCGCGCACGACCGCCCGCCCGTCCAGGAAGCGCCGCCCGCCCGCCGCGACGAGGACGACGTGCGGCGCCTCCAGCCGGAGCCCGAAGGCGGCCGCCCGCTCGAGCAGCGGCCCGAGCTCGGAGGTGCCGGTGAGCAGGTCGTCCACCAGCTCGCGGCGCATCGCCTCCTCCGAGCGCGCCCGCGCCGCACGGGCCCGTTCGTAGCCCTCGCACACCGCCGCGACCGCGTCGTCGCTGGCCCGCAGGACGGCCGACGCCGCCGCGCGGGTTCGCGAGACCGCCCCGACGGTCAGCCCGCTGAGATCGGTGGGATCACCGCCGTCCTCGGTGTGCTGGGAGTGCTCGGCGTGGGCGACGGCCGGCACCCGCCCGTCCAGGACCGCCGGCAGCGTCCGTCCCAGGTCGCGCGCGTCCCGGTCGGCCTGGCGGACGACGGGCAGCGACGGCCAGATCCGCCAGGTCGCGGAGAGGTAGAGGTCGACGAGCGCCGGCAGCGAGGCGCCGGACTCGGCGGCGGCCTGGCCGAGCGCCCGGAAGACGTCGAGCTCGGCGCGGGACAGCCGCCGGCCGCTGTCGGCCGCGGAGGCGAGCACCTCCAGATAGTTGCCCAGCAGGCCGGCGTGCAGGCGGGCGTCGGCCGCCGCGAGCACGGCGGCCCGGGGGAGCCGGGTGAGGCTGGTACCGGGCAGCCCGGCTGGCTGGTCGTCGTCCGGGAAGACCGGCCTGGATGTTTGATCCCGTTTCGTCACCTCATGCTCTCCCCCCGCTCGGCTGCCGAGTATCGGCAAGGAAATCGTAGACAAAGTCGCGGACTCCGGACGGTGTCTGCCGGGACACCGAAGGGCAGGCTGAGCGTTGAGCCTGGTACGGAGCCCTGCGGGGCGCCCACGGCAGGCCGACGCGGAGCGGATCCGGCCCCTCGCGGGGACGATCCCCGCACCGCCCGTCGGCCGCCCGGCGCCGCGATCATCGCCCCGCCCAGGTGCCACCACGGCAACACAAAGCCCCCGACGGAAGTGACTGACGGTGAAAGGCAAAGGATCTACCCGAGACATGTCCACGAAGGACGGCTCCCGCCCCACGGCGCTGCCGCCGATCGCAGTGCGCCCAGGCCTGTTCGTGTCCGTGGCGGTCGTGACGGTGCTGCTCGGCGCGCTCACCCTCCCCGCCACCGTGCCGGGCCGTCCGGGCTTCGCCTACTTCAGTGGGGGCGTGCTCGGCGCGGGTCTGCTCGTCGCGATCCTGCTCGGGGCCGACCTGGCCCGGGCCGCCGCCGCGCGCAGGGCCGGGATCACGGTCACCGGGATCACCCTCGGCGCCTTCGGGAGCCGGCTGGGCCTCGCACCCGCACGCGACCGCTCGACGGACCGGGGCGACGGCAGCCCGCTGAGCGGTACCGGCCCGTTGGGCGGAACCGGCCCGGCCGGTTCCGGTGACCCGCTCGCCCCGGCCACCGGTGACGCACTCGCCGACGCCGCCGTCGCCCGTGCGGGCCTGACGGTGACGGCCCTCGCCGGGATGGTGCTGGTCGCCGCCGGCGCGCTCGCCCCCGGCGGAACGCTCGCCCTGGTCGGCGAGCTGGCGCTCTGGGTCGGCACGTTCGCCCTGCTCATCACCGTCGTCGACCTGCTGCCCGCACCGCGCAGCGCCGGCGGGCGGATCCTCGCCGCCCGGGTCCTGCGCCGCACCGGTGACGAGGCGGCCGCGGAAGCGGCCGTGGCCCGCGCGGGTGTCATCACCGGGTGGACCCTGATCGTCTTCGGTGCGGCGGCCACCTTCCTGATCGGGCTGGTCGGCCTGTGGGCGATTCTCCTCGGCTGGCTCGCGCTCGGGACGTCCCGGCTCGCGCAGACGCAGGAGCGCACCTCTGCCGCGCTGCGCGGGGTCTTCGTCCGTGACGTGATGATCCCCGCCCCGGAGGCGCTGCCGTCCTGGAAGACGGTCGCCGCCGCGCTGGACGAGACCGTGCTCCCGTCCCGCGCCTCGGTGTTCGGGGTCCGGGACTTCGCCGGGCCGCTGATCGGCGTCACCCTGCTGCGTGATCTGGCCGCGGTGCCCGCGGACGACCGCGACCTGGCCCGGGTGGCCCGGGTGACCATCCCGCTGGACCGGGTCGCCACCGCCCGTCCGGAGGAGCCGCTCGCCGCGGTCGCGTCGCGGCTGGCGCACCGGCCCGCCGCGGGCGTGATCGTCGTCGTCGCCGACGGCCCGGACGGCCTGCCCGGGATGGTGGGCACCGTGGGCCCGGGCGAACTGGCCCGGGCGCTGGAGACCACGCCGCTGCACGGCCGGGTGGTCACCCCGACCGGCTTCGGCCGCCGTCGCCGGTGAGCTCACCGGTCGCGCCGGGAGCCCGGTCCCGCCGGGTTCCCGGCGGACGTCCCCGCCGTCGCCGGGCCTGAGTGGCCCCCTCGGCGCGCGGGCCTGGCGGCCCGTCCTGAACCCGCTCTGGTCACGCTGCTGGCAACGGCGCCCGGCGGACCAGAGCACAGCATTCCCGGCGGGGCCCGTGAGCCCCGCCGGTGACCGCGGCCACCGGCCGCGACCCCCCCGTACCACCCAAAGGAGATTCCGTGGATGTGCCCGCCTGGGCCTGGGCCGCCTTCATTGGCGGCCTGCTCCTGTTGCTCGCCATCGACCTGATCGCGCACCGCAGGGCGCACGTCATCGGCTTCAGGGAGGCCGCGTGGTGGAGCGTTGGCTGGGTGTCGCTCGGTGTCGCCTTCGCCTTCGTCATCTGGGCCTGGCAGGGCCCCGGCGCGGCCGGCGAGTACGCGGCGGCCTACCTGCTCGAGAAGAGCCTCTCGGTCGACAACCTGTTCGTCTTCGCGCTGATCTTCTCGTACTTCAAGGTCCCGCGGGAGTACCAGCACCGCGTGCTGTTCTACGGCGTGCTGGGCGCTCTGGTGCTGCGCTTCCTGTTCATCGCGGCCGGCATCGCGCTGCTCGAGAACTTCAGCTTCGTGATCTACATCTTCGGCGCCTTCCTGCTGTACACGGCGTTCAAGATGGTCCGCGACGACGGCGTCGACATGGACCCCGGGCAGAGCAGGGCCGTCCGGCTGCTGCGTCGGGTGATCCCGGTGACGGACACCTACCAGGGGCAGCACTTCATCCTGCGGCGCGCGGGCAAGCTGATCGCCACGCCGCTGCTCGCCGTGCTGGTGGCGGTCGAGACCGCGGACGTCCTGTTCGCCTTCGACTCGGTGCCCGCGGCGCTCGGCGTGACGAACGAGACCTTCCTCGTCTACACCGCCAACGCGCTGGCCATCCTCGGCCTGCGGTCGCTGTTCTTCCTCCTCTCCGGGCTGATGGAGAAGTTCCACCACCTGGCGACCGGGCTCGCCGTGATCCTTGCCTTCATCGGGGTGAAGATGCTGCTCACCGACGTCTGGCACATGCCGATCTGGCTGTCCCTCGCGGTGATCGCGGTCGTGCTGGCCGGGTCGATCGTCTGGTCGCTGACGACGGAGCCGCCCGCCGAGAACGGCGACGGCGGCCAGGACGGCCACGCCGGTGGGGCCGGCGGCCTCAGCGGGTCCAGTGAGGTCGGCGGGCTCAGTGGGGCCGGCGGAGTCAGTGAGGCCGGCGACGGCGGTCGTCTGGTGACCGGCACGGACACCCGGGCCGACGCACCGGCGGCCAACGCGGCGGACTAGGGACGCTAGCCGCCGCCGGCGAGGCGGACCCGGTTCAGGCGGGTCGACGGGCGGGAGCGGGGTGGGTCCCGGTGGGCGGGATCCCGAAGGCCGCGATCGTGTCGCGTTCCTGGACCGGGGTCCGCGTCGCCTCCGCGCGCGTGATCCGGTCCCACCGGAAGCAGCGTGGGCCGCCCCGGCGCAGGCACCACGCGAACAGGTACCAGTGGCCCCCGGTGAAACCGATCAGCCGGGGCTCCACCGGACGTCCCTCGCTGACCGCGCCGGCGGCGTCGACGTAGTCGATCGTGATGACGACTCCGTCGAGCAGAGCCGCCTCGACAACGGTGGCCACCGGCCCCCGCGGGGCGCGGACCGGGTCCGTGCCGATCCGCCGTGCCTTTTCGGTGAGCTCCTCGCGGGCGGCCGTGCCGGTCACGCCCAGCGCGTCGAGGACGGCGCCCAGCGCGTCGGCGGCGTCAGCGGCGAACGGCCCGTCCTGGAGCGCGGCCAGCGCCGCCATCACTGCCGCGGCCTGCGTCTCGGTGAGGGCCACCGGCGGCAGCAGGGCGCGGACCATGGCAAACACGGTGCCACGGCGATGTCTCCGTTGCCCGCCGATCACCCGCCGGGGCGAGGTCGGCCCGACCGGGTCCGCGGACCGTCGAAGCGAGTTGGCCGAGCCAGCCCCTGCGCTGCTGGCGCAACACGCTTCAGGTGGAGCGCCGGCCGCCCCCGCTCGGGCATGGTCCGGCAGCGGCGTACCGGCCGACGAGAGCTACCTATTATTAATACGAATTGATGACTCGGCGACGCGCCGATTGTCATGTGGGCGACAGTGTGGCGCTCGCGTTAGTGTTTTGAGGCTGCCGGGATCGTCCGAGCTTCCCGAATCCCTCTGTTTCTCCTTCAAGGCGGACTATGCATAACCTTCTGGCCGTTGTTGTCTCCTATGGTGGATCACCCCAGCTCCACTGTCTTCTGGCGACCCTGGCCGGGGTTACCGGCTGCCGGGTCGCGCTGGTCGAGAACCGGCCCGGCACAGTGCACGAAGACCTGCCCGCGGGCGTTGAGCTGTACGAGGGGCACGGGAATGTCGGATATGGCACGGCTGTGAACATCGCCGTGCTCCGTGCGCTGCGCCCCGGCCCGGCGCAGGAGCCGCGGCCCGCGTCCCCGCCCGAGTGGCTGCTCGTCGTGAACAGCGACGTGACCATGCCTGAGCGGACCAGGGACCTGCTTCCCGATATCCTCGGTTCGATACCCGCCGACGCGGACGTGGTGGGTTTCCCGGTGCAGGCCGAGACCGGCCTCTCCGGCCGGAGCACGGCGGTGCTTCCGAGTATCCGTACGAATGCGTACACGGCGGTGCGCGGTGAGGCCGCCGCGGTGGAACGCTGGCCCGAGCTCTGCTATCCCGTCGGGGCGTTCTTCGCGATCCGTACCCAGGAGTTCCTCCGGATGGGCGGTTTCGACCCGTCCTACTGGATGTACTATGAGGAAACGGACCTTTTCGCCCGGCTGCACGCGTCCGGTGGCCGCATCGCGTGGATCGACGACTGCTGCCATGTCACCCACGTCGGCGGCGGGACCGTCGGCCGCGCCGGCCTGATGTACGCCGAACTCGGCCGTTCGGCCGCCATCTACGCGCGGCGCCACGGCGACACGCTCGGGCGGGGCTGGCTCGCCGTCCACGTGGCGCAGCTGGCGGCGCTGGCGCTGCGCAAGCTCGCGACCGGCCGGACCCACGACGCGCTGCGCGCGTCGAGGATCCTGTCCGGCGTCGCGACGGGGCTGGTCCAGCCTCGCTGGGAGCCCGCCACCCAGTCCCGCTGGCGGGCCGTTCCGGTCGCCACCCGCCGTGACCTGGGTCGGATGGACACCGCCGCGCCCGGGCAGGTGCCGGCGCCCCGGGCGTCCCGCACGTCCCGCGCGGACCGGTCGCCACAGGTGACCGCCGGGTACCGCTGACTGTCAGATACAGCCGACTGTCAGATACGGCTGACCGCCGGGCCGGGTGCGACCGATCGCCGTCTCACCAGCCGCGGGAGCGCCACTCGGCCAGGTGCGGGCGCTCGGCGCCGAGTGTTGTGTCCTTTCCGTGGCCCGGGTAGATCCATGTCCGGTCGGGCAGCGGACCGAACACCTTGGCCTCGAGGCCGTCCATCAGGGTGGCGAAGGCGGCGGCGTCCCCGAAGGTGTTCCCTGGGCCGCCGGGGAACAGACAGTCGCCGGTGAACAGGTGCGGGGCGTCGCCGTCCTGGTCGTAGAGCAGGGCCACGGAGCCGGGCGTGTGCCCGACGAGGTGCACGACCCGCAGCGTGACCTCGCCGACGTGCACCTCGTCGCCGTCGACGACCGGGTCCATCGTCGGGACCGGGATGGCGGGCGCGTCGAGCGGGTGCGCCACGGTGCGGGCCCCGGTCGCGGCGACGACCTCCTCGAGCGCCTGGACGTGGTCGGCGTGCCGGTGGGTCGTCACCACGGTGGCCAACCCGCTGTCGCCGACGAGGCGTAGCAGCGTGTCGGTCTCGTTCGCCGCGTCGACGAGCAGCTGCTCGCCGGTGGCGGCGCAGCGCAGGAGATAGCAGTTGTTGTCGAACGGGCCGACCGCCACCTTGGTGATCGTGAGGTCCGGGAGCTCGCGGGTGTCCGCCGGCCCGCCGACGGTGACCTCGCCCGTGTATCCGGCGCCGATGTTCATCACGGTTCTCCTCGATCTCTCCGTGGACTGGTCCGCGCGGATCCGTCCGTGGCCGGACCGCCGTGGTGGCGGCCGGGCGGCGTGGAATGATCCGCGGAGCGCATCCATTCTGATCGGCGTGACCGCCGTGTGTCCTCGACGGAACAAGGATGTGGCCCGCGGGGTTCCCCTGCGCGGAGCCGGGCACCGCCGTGTGCGGGCACGTCGGCCCGGGCGTGTAGCGTCGGTCGTGTTCGAACGCGCGTTTGATCCGGTGCCGCTGCGGAGCCGGGCCCAGGGCGCGGCGCCTGCCCGCGGGGCCGCGTAACGGGCCGCAAACCCGTCCGTAGCATGCCTGCCGCAGGCCGCGACAGTTGTCCCCCACACCTGATGTCACCCAAACCTGACTGTCACCTGTATCCGACTGTCACCCCCACCCGACCGAAGACCACGAGGGACCTGACGATGGCTGACCGTCTTGTCGTCCGCGGAGCACGTGAGCACAACCTTCGTGACGTCGATCTCGACCTGCCCAGGGACGGCCTGGTGGTCTTCACCGGGCTGTCGGGCTCGGGCAAGTCGAGCCTCGCCTTCGACACGATCTTCGCCGAGGGGCAGCGCCGGTACGTCGAGTCACTTTCGGCCTACGCCCGCCAGTTCCTCGGCCAGATGGACAAGCCGGACGTCGACTTCATCGAGGGCCTGTCACCCGCGGTCTCGATCGACCAGAAGTCGACCTCGCGCAACCCGCGCTCGACGGTGGGCACGATCACCGAGGTCTACGACTACCTGCGGCTGCTGTACGCGCGGGTCGGCCACCCGCACTGCCCGAAGTGCGGCCGCCCGATCGCCCGGCAGACCCCGCAGCAGATCGTCGACCGGCTCCTGGAGCTCCCCGAGGGCACCCGCTTCCAGGTCCTGGCGCCGGTCGTCCGTGGCCGCAAGGGCGAGTACGCCGACCTCTTCGCCGAGCTGCAGAGCTCCGGCTTCGCCCGGGTCCGGGTGGACGGCACCGTCGTGGCGCTCACCGAGCGCCCCAAGCTCGAGAAGCAGCGCAAGCACACGATCGAGGTCGTGGTCGACCGGCTCGCGGCGAAGGAGTCGGCCAAGCGCCGCCTCACCGACTCGATCGAGACGGCGCTCAAGCTCGGCAGCGGCCTGGTGCTGCTCGACTTCGTCGACCGGGATCCGGCCGACCCCGACCGCGAGCGGATGTACTCCGAGCACCTGGCCTGCATGTACGACGACCTCTCCTTCGAGGAGATGGAGCCGAGGTCGTTCTCGTTCAACTCGCCGTTCGGGGCCTGCCAGGAGTGTTCGGGTCTGGGAACTCGCAAGGAGGTCGACCCCGACCTCGTCGTGCCCGACCCGACGCTCTCGCTCGCCGAGGGCGCGATCCAACCGTGGGCCGGCGGGCACAACAAGGAGTACTTCGAGCGGCTGCTGACGGCGCTCAGCGAGGACCTCAGCTTCCGGATGGACACCCCGTGGGAGGGGCTGCCGGAGCGCGCCCGCAAGGCGATCCTGCACGGCAGCGGCGAGACCGAGATCCACGTCGGCTACACGAACCGCTACGGTCGCAAGCGCTCCTACTACACGTCCTTCGAGGGCGTGATGGCCTTCCTGCGTCGCCGCCACTCGGACGCCGAGTCCGACAGCAGCCGCGAGCGCTACGAGGGCTACATGCGCGACGTGCCCTGCCCGGCATGCCGGGGCGCCCGGCTCAAACCGGAGTCGCTGGCCGTCACGCTCGGCGGCCGCTCCATCGCCGAGGTCTCCGGGATGTCGATCGGGGAATGCGCGGCATTCCTGCGCGGCGTCGAGCTCAGCGAGCGGGAGCAGGCCATCGCCGGGCGGGTCCTCAAGGAGATCGACGCGCGGCTCGCCTTCCTGCTGGACGTCGGCCTCGACTACCTGTCCCTGAACCGTTCCGCCGGCACGCTCGCCGGTGGGGAGGCCCAGCGGATCCGCCTCGCCACCCAGATCGGCTCGGGGCTGGTCGGCGTGCTCTACGTGCTCGACGAGCCGTCGATCGGCCTCCACCAGCGGGACAACCGCCGCCTCATCCAGACCCTCGTCCGGCTGCGCGATCTCGGCAACACGCTGATCGTCGTGGAACACGACGAGGACACGATCCGTGCCGCCGACTGGGTGGTGGACATCGGCCCCGGGGCCGGTGAGCACGGCGGCCGGGTGGTCGTCTCCGGCCCGGTCGAGGAGCTGCTGAGCAGCGAGGAGTCGATGACCGGCGCCTACCTCTCCGGTCGGCGGCAGATCCCGGTGCCCGACATCCGCCGCGCGCCGACGAAGTCGCGCTCGCTGACCGTGCACGGCGCCCGGGAGCACAACCTCCGGGACGTGACGGTGTCGTTCCCGCTCGGCTGCCTGGTAGCGGTCACCGGCGTCTCCGGCTCGGGCAAGTCGACGCTGGTCAACGACATCCTCGCCAGCGTGCTCGCGAACCATCTCAACGGCGCGCGCGAGGTGCCGGGCCGGCACCGCACGGTGTCCGGCCTCGAGCACCTCGACAAGGCGGTGCGGGTCGACCAGTCACCGATCGGCCGGACCCCGCGGTCCAACCCGGCGACGTACACGGGCGTGTTCGACCACATCCGCCGGCTGTTCGCGGAGACGACCGAGGCGAAGGTCCGCGGGTACCTGCCGGGCCGGTTCTCGTTCAACGTCAAGGGCGGCCGGTGCGAGGCCTGCTCCGGCGACGGCACCATCAAGATCGAGATGAACTTCCTGCCGGACGTCTACGTCCCGTGCGAGGTCTGCGCGGGCGCCCGGTACAACCGGGAGACGCTGGAGGTGCACTTCAAGGGCCGCAACATCGCCGAGGTGCTCGACATGCCGATCGAGGAGGCCGCCGAGTTCTTCGCGGCGGTCCCGGCGATCGCCCGGCACCTGCGCACGCTCAACGACGTCGGCCTCGGCTACGTCCGGCTGGGCCAGTCGGCGCCCACCCTCTCCGGCGGTGAGGCGCAGCGGGTGAAGCTCGCCTCGGAGCTGCAGCGACGCTCCACCGGGCGGACCGTCTACGTGCTGGACGAGCCCACCACCGGCCTGCACTTCGAGGACATCCGGAAACTGCTCGGCGTGCTCGGCCGGCTCGTTGACGCCGGCAACACGGTGATCGTCATCGAGCACAACCTCGACGTCGTCAAGACCGCCGACTGGATCATCGACATGGGCCCGGAGGGCGGGACGGGCGGCGGCCGGGTGATCGCCGAGGGAGCTCCCGAGACGGTCGCCGCGGTGCCCGAGAGCCACACCGGCGCCTTCCTGCGGGAGATCCTCGGCGACCGGGTCGACGCCCGTCCGAAGTCACGGCCGAAGCTCGCCGGCGCGGCCGCGCTGTGACGGCGCGCGGCCGTGCCCGCTCAGGTCTGGAGGAGGTCGTCGAGGACGGCGTCCAGAGCGACCTCGGGGTGCTCCTCGCCGGCGGGCACGACCCGCTCGGTGCGTTCGAGGAAGCGGCGGACGGGCGCGGCGTCCAGGACGACCACCGACCGGCGCTCGCCGTCGGCCAGCTCGAGGCGGATGCCGTCCCGGGTCGGCTCGGGCGTGATGCGGACGTCCCCGTCGCCGACGGGTGCCGGGCCGTCCAGGCCGGCCCGCAGCGCGTCCCGGGGAGCCACCCAGTGGCCCTGCGGGAGCGCGGGATGATCCGGCCGGGAGACGAGTACCAGCGCGACCGCCAGCGGGTCACAGCTGCGCCAGGTGATCTGCAGAACGGTGATCCTGCCGCGGCTGGGGGCGTCGTCAACGACGAACTCCGTCGTGACGTCCTCCACCTGCACGCGTCGGCTCCCTCGGCCCGATCTACCCGGTTTAACTGCCTCGCCGGTTTACACCGTCGCAGCAGTTCGCTCGTGACGCCACCCGAGTGGACGCGCTTCAGCATACGGCGACCGGGCGCTGACCGAAGGCGGACGGGAGATCGGCCCGGCGACAGGTTGGCCACACGGCGCCGTCCGGGCCCTGGTAGCGGCCCGTCGGTGGGTGCCGGCTCGCCCGTCCGGGCCGGTCGGCGGGCCTTCCACGCGGGCGCCGCCGGCCGCCCGGCGCTCCTCGGGAGCGGTGCCGGCGCACGGCCGGAATCGGTGAGCGACGGGGGCCCTCGACAGCATGGAAGCTCAGCGTGATGAAATAGCTACGTGCAGGCACTGCTCAGGCCGGATGACGGTCGCCGTAGGCTCGGCTCATGGCTGATCCGGCGTCCTACCGGCCCCCGCCGGGCTCGATCCCCGAGACCCCGGGCGTGTATCGCTTCCGCGACGAACATGGCCGGGTCATTTACGTGGGCAAGGCCAAGAGTCTGCGCGCCCGGCTGGCCAACTACTTCGCCGACATCCACACGCTGCACCCCCGGACCCAGCACATGGTCACCACGGCCGGTTCCGTGGAGTGGACCGTGGTGTCCACCGAGGTCGAGGCGCTCCAGCTCGAGTACACCTGGATCAAGGAGTTCGATCCGCGCTTCAACGTCCGCTACCGCGATGACAAGAGCTATCCGAGTCTCGCGGTGACGCTGTACGAGGAGTTCCCGCGGCTCCAGGTGATGCGTGGGCCCAAGCGGCGCGGCGTGCGCTACTTCGGCCCCTACGCGCACGCGTGGGCCATCAGGGAGACCCTGGACCTGCTGCTGCGGGTCTTCCCCGCGCGCACCTGCAGCTCCGGGGTCTTCAAGCGGGCCGGCCAGGTGGGCCGTCCCTGTCTGCTCGGGTACATCGACCGCTGTTCGGCCCCCTGCGTCGGGCGGGTCGACGCCGATGCCCACCGCCAGATCGTCGACGACTTCTGCGACTTCATGTCCGGGCAGACCGGCCGCTACCTGCGCCGGCTCGAGCGCGAGATGCGGGCCGCGGCCGAGGCGCAGGAGTACGAGCGCGCCGCGCGGCTGCGTGACGACATCGGGGCGCTGCGCCGCGCGGTCGAGAAGCAGGCCGTCGTCCTGCCCGACGGCACCGACGCCGACGTGATCGCCTTCGCCCAGGACGAGCTGGAGGCCGCGGTCCAGATCTTCTACGTGCGCGGCGGTCGGGTCCGCGGCCAGCGGGGCTGGGTCGTCGACAAGCTCGAGGACGTCACCACCGCCGACCTCGTCGAGCAGTTCCTGACCCAGGAGTACCTCGACGGCGTGCGCCCGGCCGGCACCGCTGATACCGCTGATACAGCCGGCACCGCCAATACCACCGACCCGGCGCCGGCCGCGCAGATCCCCCGCGAGATCCTCGTGCCCGAGCTGCCGCCGGACGCCGAGGCCGTCGCCGAGCTCCTCGAACGGGCTCGTGGGGCCCGCGTCGATCTGCGCGTCCCCCGCCGGGGGGACAAACGCACCCTGATGGAGACCGTCGAACGCAACGCCAAGCAGGCGTTCACCCTGCACCGGACGAAGCGCGCCGGCGACCTCACCGCGCGCAGCCGCGCGCTGGCCGACCTCCAGGAGGCGCTGGAGCTCCCGGACGCCCCGCTGCGGATCGAGTGCTTCGACGTGTCGAACACCCAGGGCACCGACGTCGTGGCCAGCATGGTGGTCTTCGAGGACGGTCTGCCCCGCAAGTCGGAGTACCGCCGGTTCTCCATCCGCGGGGTCGACGGCCAGGACGACGTGGCGAGCATGCACGAGACCGTCCACCGGCGCTTCTCCCGCTATCTGGCGGAGCGGGCCCGCACCGGCGAGCTCGAGGAGTACCCGGGCGCCTCCACCGGCGACGACGAGGCTCCCGAGACCGGCCGGCCCCGGCGGTTCGCCTACCCGCCCAACCTCGTCGTCGTCGACGGCGGGCCGCCGCAGGTCGCCGCCGCCGCGCGCGCGCTCGACGAGCTCGGCATCGGGTCCGGGCCCGGCGGGGTGGCACTGTGCGGGCTGGCCAAGCGCCTGGAGGAGGTCTGGCTGCCCGACCAGGACGAGCCGGTGATCCTCCCGCGGACGAGCGAGGCCCTCTACCTGCTCCAGCGCGTGCGGGACGAGGCGCACCGGTTCGCGATCACCTACCACCGGCAGAAGCGGTCGACGTCGATGGTCGCCTCGGCGCTCGACGACGTCCCGGGGCTCGGGGAGACTCGACGCAAGGCGCTGCTGCGGCACTTCGGCTCGGTGGCGAAGGTGCGGGCCGCGGGCGCCGAGGAGATCGCGCAGGTGCCGGGCATCGGCCCGCGCACGGCGGAGGCGATCGTCGCCGCTCTGGCGCGGTCGGCCCCGGGCACGGACGCGGCGCCGGCGCCCGCCGTCGACCCGCTGACCGGTGAGATCATCGGCTCGGCGGGGGTGACCCGGTGACAGCGGCGACGCTCGACCTTGCGATCATCACGGGGCTGTCCGGTGCCGGCCGCAGCACGGCGGCCAAGTGCCTCGAGGACCTCGGCTGGTTCGTCGTCGACAACCTGCCCCCGGCGCTGCTGTCGACGATGGCCGAGCTGGGGCACCGTTCCGGCGGGGCGGTGAGCCGGATCGCCGTCGTCGTCGACGTGCGCGGGCGGGCGTTCTTCTCCGACCTGCGCGCGGCGGTGGAGGCACTGGACTCGCGCGGCATGCACCCGCGGATGCTCTTCCTGGAAGCGTCCGACGACGCGCTGGTGCGCCGCTTCGACCATGTCCGCCGTCCGCACCCGCTGCAGGGCGACGAGCGGGTCGTGGACGGCATCAACCGGGAGCGGACGCTGCTCGCGGAGTTGCGCGGCGAGGCCGACCTCGTCCTCGACACGACCGACCTCAACGTGCACGAGTTGAGGGCCAAGATCGACGCCGCCTTCGGCCAGCCGCGCGCCAACCGGCTCAACGCCACCGTGATCTCGTTCGGCTACAAGTACGGCCTGCCGCTGGACGCCGACCTCGTCGCCGACTGCAGGTTCCTGCCCAACCCGCACTGGGTCGAGGCGTTGCGCCCCTACACCGGGCGGGACTCGCAGGTCCGCGACTACGTGCTGGCGCAGCCCGGCGCGACGGAGTTCGTCGACCAGTACACGGCGTTGCTCAGGCTGGTCGGCGAGGGGTACGTGCGGGAGGGCAAGCGGTACCTGACCCTGGCGGTGGGCTGTACCGGGGGCAAGCACCGCAGCGTCGCCGTCGCCGAGCAGCTCGGGGCCCGGCTCGCCGCCGACGGCGTCGGCGTCCGGGTCGTGCACCGGGATCTGGGCCGCGAGTGACCGCCGACGCTCCCGCGATCGTCGCGTTCGGCGGCGGGCACGGCCTGGCCGCGTCGCTGGCCGCGCTGCGCCGGATCACCCGCCACCTGACCGCGGTGGTTACCGTGGGTGACGACGGTGGTTCGTCGGGCCGGCTGCGCGCCGAGCTCGGCGCCCTGCCCATGGGCGACCTGCGGATGGCCCTCGCCGCGCTGGCCGGCGCCGACGAGTGGTCCCAGACGTGGGCCGACCTCTTCCAGCACCGGTTCGGCGGCGGCGGGGCGCTCGCCGGCCACGCGGTCGGCAACCTCGTGCTGACGGCGCTGGCGGAGCGCGCGGGCTCCCCGGTGGCCGCGCTCGACCTGGCGGCGTCGCTGCTCGGCGTCGACGGCCGGGTGCTGCCACTGTCATGCGCCGGCATCGACATCGTCGCGGACGTGACCGGCCTCGACCCGAACCGGGCCGGGGAGTCCGCGGAGGTCCGCGGCCAGGCGGCCGTCGCGACGACCCCCGGCCGGGTGGCCGGGGTACGCCTGGCCCCGGCGGAGCCGGCGGCCTGCGGTGCCGCCCTCGCGGCCGCCGCCGCCGCGGACTGGATCGTCCTCGGTCCGGGCTCGCTCTACACGAGCGTGCTGCCGCACCTGCTCGTGCCCGACATGCGCGCGGCGATCACGGGCGCCGACGCCCACCGGGTGATGGTGCTCAACCTCGTGGCGCAGCCGGGCGAGACGGCCGGCTACACCCCCGAGGCCCACCTGCACGCCCTGGCCACGCACGTCCCGGGGCTGCGCCTCGACGTGGTGATCGCGGACCCGGCCGCGGTCGGCGACCCGGACCCGCTGGCCCGCGCGGCCGCGGACCTGGGCGCCCGGCTCCACCTCGCACCCGTGCGGGTTCCCGGTGAACCCGCGCTGCACGACCCCGAACGTCTCGCGGCCGCGTTCCGCGCCGTCTTCGCGCAGGACGGCGCCGTGGCGGTGCCGTCGGCGGCCCGTCCGATGGACGGCCAGCGGGCCTGGCCTGGCCGGCAGCCGGGAGCGGCCTGTGCCGACCCCTCGGGTGTCGGGTGCTCATCCACCGGTGGCTCCGGCCACCGGATCCCCTCCGGCGAATGCAAGGAGTGATCGGTGTGGCGGCGATGACGGCCACCGTCAAGGACGAACTGAGCAGGCTGCGAGTGGCCAAGCCCTGTTGCCGGCGGGCCGAGATGGCGGCGATGCTGCGGTTCGCCGGCGGCCTGCACATCGTCGGCGGCCGCATCGTGGTGGAGGCCGAGCTCGACACCGGCGCCACCGCGCGCCGGCTGCGGCGTGAGATCGCCGAGGTCTTCGGCTTCCCGTCGTCGGTGGCCGTGCTCGCGGCCGGCGGCCTGCGGCGGTCGGTGCGCTACATCGTCCGCGTCGAGCGGGACGGGGAACAGCTCGCCCGGTCGACGGGCCTGCTCGACCAGCGCGGCCGGCCGGTACGCGGCCTGCCGCCGCAGGTGGTGACCGGTTCGGCGTGCGACGCGGCGGCGGCCTGGCGGGGCGCGTTCCTCGCGCACGGCTCGCTGACCGAGCCCGGCCGGTCCTGCTCGATGGAGGTCACCTCGCCCGGCCCGGAGGCGGCGCTGGCGCTTGTCGGCGCCGCCCGGCGGATGGGCGTGCAGGCCAAGAGCCGGGACGTCCGCGGCGTCGACCGCGTGGTCGTCCGGGACGGGGACGCCATCGGCGCGCTGCTGACCAAGATCGGTGCGCATGACAGCCTGATGGCCTGGGAGGAGCGGCGGATGCGCCGCGAGGTCCGGGCCACGGCGAACCGGCTGGCGAACTTCGACGACGCGAACCTGCGCCGCTCGGCGCGCGCCGCGGTGGCCGCCGGCGCGCGGGTGCAGGCGGCGATGCGCATCCTCGGGGACGACGCCCCCGACCACCTGCTCGCGGCCGGGCGCCTGCGCCTGGAGCACGCGCAGGCGTCGCTGGAGGAGCTCGGCGCGCTCGCGGACCCGCCGCTCACCAAGGACGCCGTCGCCGGGCGGATCCGCCGGCTCCTCGCGCTGGCGGACAAACGGGCCAACGCGCTGGGCATCCCCAACACCGAGGCGAGTGTGTCGCCGGAGCTGTTCGAGAACGCCTGAGCACGCAATCGCTACCACGGACGGGGCACAGGGAGAGACCCGGTACGCGGCGTGGCCGTGGAAGCCCATGGGATAGGGTGATTGTCGAAACGGCGCGGCATTCAACCAAATGCCGAGTGTGCCGGGTCGCTCGGTGTGAGGAGACCGACATGGATCGGTTCGGATTCCCGCCGATGATGTCCCGACTCGCTAGGCTCCTGGCACACGACGGCACACGAGCATAGGGGAGTCCTGGACGTGGCTACGCGGGTGGGTGTCAACGGCTTCGGGCGAATCGGTCGTAACTTCTGGCGGGCGCTTGCAGCCAGCCGGCGTAGTGATCTGGAGATCGTCGCCGTCAACGACCTGACGGACAACAAGACGCTCGCGCACCTGCTGAAGTACGACACGACTCTGGGCACGCTGCCCGAGTCGGTCTCCGTCGGCGAGGACGGCATCCGCGTCGGCGACAGCACGATCAAGGTGCTCGCGGAGCGTGACCCGGCCGCCCTGCCCTGGGCTGACCTGGGCGTCGACGTGGTGATCGAGTCGACCGGCCGCTTCACCACGGCCGAGACGGCCGGCAAGCACCTGACCGCCGGGGCGAAGAAGGTCATCATCTCGGCGCCGGCCAAGGGTGAGGACCTCACGGTCGTCATGGGCGTGAACGACGACGTCTACGACCCGGCGAAGCACCATATCCTCTCGAACGCTTCCTGCACGACGAACTGTGTCGCGCCATTGGCGAAGGTTCTCGACGAGGCGTTCGGTATCGAGCGTGGTCTGATGACCACGATCCACGCTTACACCAATGACCAGGTCATCCTTGACTTCCCGCATTCCGACCTGCGTCGGGCGCGGGCGGCGGCGCAGAACATCATTCCCACCACCACCGGTGCCGCGAAGGCGACCGCTCTCGTGCTCCCGCACCTCAAGGGCAAGCTCGACGGCATCGCGATGCGTGTTCCGGTCCTTGACGGCTCGGTCACCGACCTTGTCGTGAACCTGGCCCGTCCCGCGTCGAAGGACGAGATCAACGCCGCGTACAAGGCGGCGGCGGAAGGCCCGCTGAAGGGCTATCTCGTCTACACGGAGGACCCGATCGTGTCCTCCGACATCGTGGGTACCCCGGCGTCGTGCACCTTCGACTCGCTGCTCACGATGTCCAGCGGCAGCCAGGTGAAGGTCGTCGGCTGGTACGACAACGAGTGGGGTTACTCCAACCGGCTCGTCGACCTGACCGGGCTCGTCGCCGCCCGGATCTGACATCGGCGAACCGGCCCGTCCATCGCACCTTCGCCCACCCCGGAGCAGCCCAGCGTGAGGACGATCGACGACCTGCAGGTCACCGGTCACCGCGTACTTGTCCGCAGTGATCTCAACGTGCCCCTGGACCATTCCAAGGGCGCGCCGCGCATCACCGACGACGGCCGGGTGCGCGCGAGCGTGCCGACCATCCAGGCTCTTCTGGACCGGAACGCGAAGGTGATCGTCTGCTCGCATCTGGGACGTCCCAAGGGGGCCCCGGAGGAGAAGTACTCCCTCGCCCCGGTCGCCGAGCGGCTCGCCGAGCTGCTCGGCGTCCCGGTGGCGTTCGCCGGGGACGGCGGCGGCGACATCGCCGGTGACCGGGCCCGGGAGGTGGTCGGGCAGCTCGCCGAGGGCCAGGTGGCCCTGCTGGAGAACCTGCGCTTCCACCCGGGCGAGACCAGCAAGGACACCGTCGCCCGCGCGACCTTCGCCGACGAGCTCTCGGCGCTCGCCGAGTTCTACGTCGGCGACGCGTTCGGCGCGGTGCACCGGGCCCACGCGAGCGTGTCGGAGGTGCCCAAGCGCCTCCCGCACGCCGCCGGCCGGCTGGTGCTGACCGAGCTCGAGGTGCTGCGGGCGCTGACCGCGGCGCCGGCCCGGCCGTACGCCGTCGTGCTCGGCGGGTCGAAGGTGTCGGACAAGCTCGGCGTCATCCGGGCCCTGCTGCCGAAGGTGGACACGCTCCTCGTCGGCGGCGGCATGTGCTTCACCTTCCTGGCGGCCCTCGGGCACCCGGTCGGCGCCTCGCTCCTGGAGAGCGAGATGATCGACACCTGCAAGGACCTGCTGGCCGAGGCCGGTGACCGGCTCGTGCTGCCCACCGACGTGGTGGTCGCCGACCGGTTCGCCGCCGACGCGGAGACCGCCGTCGTCGCCGCCGACGCGATCCCGGACGGCTGGCTCGGCCTCGACATCGGGCCGGCATCCACCGCCGCGTTCGCGCGCGTGGTCGCCGGTGCGGCGACGATCTTCTGGAACGGCCCGATGGGCGTGTTCGAGTTCGCGCCGTTCGCGGAGGGTACCCGCGGGGTCGCCGAGGCGGTCGCGGCCGGCGGCGGCTTCTCGGTCGTCGGTGGCGGCGACTCGGCCGCCGCGGTGCGCACCCTCGGCATCCCGGAGGACGACTTCAGCCACATCTCCACCGGCGGCGGCGCGAGCCTGGAGTACCTGGAGGGCAAGACGCTCCCGGGCCTCGCCGCGCTCGACGTCTGAGCACCACCGAGTCTGATCTCCACACTTTCACCGAGGAAGGGAAGCAGGGACGTGGCGAAGGGGGCACCCGCCCGCGGGTCGGCCGGAACCGGCCGGCGGACGCTGGTCGCCGGCAACTGGAAGATGAACCTCAACCACCTCGAGGCCATCGCGCTGGTGCAGAAGGTCGCCTTCGACCTCAAGCCCGCCGAACTCGAGCGGGTCGAGGTGGTCTTTCTGCCGCCGTTCACCGACCTGCGCAGCGTCCAGACGCTGATCGACGGCGACAAGCTCGCCGTCGGCTACGGCGGCCAGGATCTCTCCCCGCACGGCTCGGGCGCCTACACCGGCGACATCAGCGGGCCGATGCTGTCCAGGCTTGGCTGCTCGTACGTCGTCGTCGGGCACTCCGAGCGGCGCACGTACCACCACGAGGACGACGCGCTGGTCGCCTCGAAGGTCCTGGCGGCCTACAAGCACAACATCACGCCGATCCTGTGCGTCGGCGAGCACGAGGACATCCGCGCCGCCGGAACGCATGTCGAGCACGTCCTGGCACAGCTCGAGGGCTCGCTGGCCGGTGTGAGCGCGGAGCAGGCGGCCACACTCGTCGTCGCCTACGAGCCGGTCTGGGCGATCGGTACCGGGCGCACCGCCTCCGCCCAGGACGCGCAGGACATGTGCGCCGCCGTGCGCGGCCAGCTCACAAAGCTGTACGGCGAGCCGATCGCGGCCGGCATCCGGGTCCTCTACGGCGGCTCGGTGAAGGCCGCCAACGCGGCCGAGCTGTTCACCATGCCCGACGTGGACGGCGGTCTGGTCGGCGGTGCGAGCCTGGTCGCCGAGGAGTTCGTCGGCATCATCCGCAGCGGTCCGGCGGCGTAGCGGGGGCTGTCCGCCACCGGTGCGCGCCCGCGGCCGGCCGCGCACGAGCCGTCCCGGGGTGTGCCACATCGGTGACCGGGCGGTGTCATGTACGTTTGCACGATCGTCGAGTAGCCCGATCGGGTGCGACGGTACGGGCCCACCACACGTTGCTGGAAAGGCGGAGGAGGTGCGTAGGACGGTGGCGAGGCTCCGCTGGGAGGCTCGACCCGGCCACCGGGTCGCCTGCCACGTCCCCGAGGAGCGGGAGCTGGTCTAGATGACGGTCGGTCTGTCGATCGCCCTGATTGTCGCGAGTGTGCTGTTGGTGCTGCTGGTGCTGCTGCACCGGGCCAAGGGCGGCGGTCTGTCGACACTGTTCGGGGGCGGTGTCTCCTCGTCACTGGGGGGATCGTCCGTGGTCGAGAAGAATCTCGACCGCCTCACCGTCGCGGTGGCACTCTTGTGGATCACCTGCATTATCGGTCTCGGTCTGCTCCTGAAGAATTGAACGCCTCTCCGGGGCGGCGGCTCGGTCATGCCCGAGGGATCGCCGCCCTGCTCACCGCCCTCCTGACCACGGTCGCCCTGCTCACTGTCGCGGGATGCAGCGGCGAGTCGGACCCGACGCCGGGCCCGATGGCGGCGAGCCCGACCACGCCGCCGACGACCGCCTCCCCGCTCGAGAAGCCCGGCGGCACGCTGCGCCTGCTGACCGGGCGGATGCCGACCGGCGACCCCGGGTGGGCCGACGAGCCGGGGGAGCGGGCGTTCGCCCGGCTGGTGACCCGCCAGCTCTACAGCTACCCCGCCGACGCCGACACCGCCAGGTCGACGATCCCGCGCCCCGACCTCGCGGCCGGTGCCCCCGTGGTGACCATGGGCGGCACCGTCTACACCGTGCGGCTGCGCTCGGCGGCCCGGTGGAACACCCCGAACCAGCGCCGGATCACCGCGACGGACGTCGCCCGCGGCCTCAAGCGGATGTGCGCGCCGCCGTCGCCCTCCCCACTGCGCGGGTACTACGCGGCGACGGTCGTCGGCTTCGCCGAGTACTGCGCCGAGCTCGCCGCGGCGCCGGTGGCCGACGCCCCCGCGCTGATCGAGAGCGGCACCGTCCCCGGGATCGAGGTCATCGGCGACGACACCCTCGCGTTCCACCTGATCAAGCCGGTCAACGACTTCGTGGACATCCTGGCCCTGCCGGCCAGCTCGCCGGTGCCGCTGGAGGCCCTGGCCTACCCGCCGGACTCCCAGCAGTACCTCGACAACCTGATCTCCGACGGGCCGTACCGGTTCGTGTCGGAGCCCGGCGGTGGCTACCGGCTGTCCCGCAACCCGGCCTGGAGCGGCTCCTCGGACGGCATCCGGCGGGCGCTGCCCGACCACATCACCGTCACCGACGGGCTCGACCCGGCGACCATCACGGCGCGCATCGAGGCCGGTGACGCGGACATGGCCCTGAGCGGCGACATCCCCGCCGACGACCTGGCCCGACTGGTCGAGAGTGCCGACAGGAAGCTCGTGGTCGCTCCGACCGGCCCGGTCGTCGCCCTCGTCGTCGGGCTCAACGGGCCGTCCGCGGCGGCCCTGCGCGACCAGCAGGCCCGGGAGGCGCTGGCCTACTGCATCGACCGAACGGCGGTGGCCGCCGCGCTGGGCGGCCCCACGCTCGCCACGGCGACGGCCCAGCTCCTGCAGTCGCCGATGACCGGCTACGAGACGTACAACCCCTTCCCGGCCGGGGACGGCTCCGGGGACTCACGGCGCTGCGCCGACGGCCTCGCGAACAACCCGGGCGGGAAGGTGACGGCGCTGTCCCTGCTGACCACGGACAGCGCCACCGACACGGCGGTGGCCGAGGCGCTGCGTGCCGTGTTCGCCCGCGCCGGAATCCGCCTCGACCTGCGCATCCGCACCGGCGCGCAGTACACGGCGGCCGCGTCGAGCCCGGGCGGGCAGTTCTGGGACCTCGCCCTGACCACGATCACCCCGGACTGGTTCGGCGACGCCGGTCGTACCGTCTACGAGCCGCTGCTGGACGAGGCCTGGGTGGGCGCCCGGCCGGCCGACGGCGGCTACCGCCGTCCGGACCTCCTTGCCCGCTACGAGTCCGCCGTGACGGCCTCCTCCGAGGACGACGCCGCCACGGACTGGGCCGGGCTGGAGCGAACGGTGCTGAACGACGCCGCGGTCGTGCCCCTCGCGGTCACCCACACGTCGCGGCTGCGTAGCTCGGCGGTACAGGCGTTCACGATCGTGCCGTCGCTGGGAACCGCCGATCCCACAGCGGTTTCGCTCGGTCCCTGAGGGTCTCCGGACCGGCGGCGGGACCAGTCGCACACCCGTGAGGGGGCCCCTAGGGGCCCCCTCACGTATTAGGAAGCCCCGGTGAGGGTGGTCGGTGCAACCCGTGGTGGACCTCCCGGCCTACACTCCGGAACAGACGTGCTCGACAAGTGCCGGGGGGTGCTGAGGACGTCTACGGTGGCGGTTCGGACGTGGGTGGTCCGGCCGCGGGGGGCCGACCGCCGAGCTACCACCCATGGGACGAGACGAAGGAGCACGCGGGCCGTGGCAGGTGGCAACGCCATCCGGGGGAGCCGGGTCGGGGCAGGGCCGATGGGGGAGGCCGAGCGGGGCGAGACCGCCCCTCGGCAGCGGATTTCCTTCTGGTGCGCCAACGAGCACGAGACGAAACCGGCCTTCGCGGCCGACGCCTCCATCCCGGACACGTGGGACTGTCCGAGCTGCGGCTTCCCGGCCGGGCGGGACCGTGAGAACACGCCCGCCCCGCCGAAGACGGAGCCGTACAAGACACACCTCGCCTACGTGCGGGAGCGTCGCAACGAGAAGGACGGCGAGGCGATCCTGGCCGAGGCGCTGGCGAAGCTGCGGGGCGCGCCGGCCAACTGACCGGCGCACCGCAGGGCACCGGGCCGGCGATGCCGCGTGACGGCGGTTCGTCCGGCCCGGGCCCGGCAGAGATGATCGGCTCCACCGGATCGATCGTCGCCGGCCGGGTCGTCGCCGGCCGCTACCGGCTGATCGAATGCGTCGGCGCCGGCTCGATGGGCACGGTGTGGCGCGCCCTCGACGTGCTGCTGCGGGCCGAGGTGGCCGTGAAGGCCATCTGGATCGGCGGCCGCGCGGGTGCTCCGGGCCCGGACGGCGCCGACCCGCAACGGCTGGCCGCGGCCGTGCGCGAGGCCCGCAACGCCGCCCAGCTGCGGGCGAACCCGCACGTGGTCTCGGTGACCGACGTCATCCAGGACGGCGGCCTGCCGTGGATCGTCATGGAGCTGGTCGCCGCCACGTCGCTGGACACAGCGGTCCGCCGCGGCGGACCGCTGCCGCCGCGCCGGGTGGCCGAGATCGGGCTCGCCGTCCTGGACGCGCTGACCGCCGGCCAGCGGGTCGGCCTCCTGCACCGTGACGTGAAGCCGTCGAACATCCTGCTCGCCGACGACGGGCGGGTGCTGCTCACCGACTTCGGCATCGCCACCAACGTCGCGGACACGACCGACGCAGGCGCGAGCGGCAGTGCGGGAACCCCCGCCTACCTCGCGCCGGAACGGATCACCCGGGGCCCGGCCTCGCTCGCGGCCGACCTGTTCTCCCTCGGCGCCACCCTCTACTTCGCCGCCGGCGGCATCCCGCCGTTCGCCCGCGAGACGGTGCCGCTCACCCTCGGCGCGGTCCTGCACGTCGATCCACCCGCGCTGACGGACACCGACGCGCTGTGGCCGGCGATCGGCGGCCTGCTGGTCAAGAACCCACAGGCGAGGCTGAGCGCGGAGGGCGCGGAGGTCCTGCTCACCCGCGTACTGCGGCTGGTCCCCGGCGAGCCGGACAATGCTGCCGCGCGACCATCGACCACGCGACCATCGACCACGCGACCACCGACCACGCGACCACCGACCGAGCTGCCCGCCGCCCGGCCAGCGCGGCGGCAGACGGCCGCCCCGCCAATGGCCGGGTCCGCCCCGCGGCCAGTGCCACCAGTGCCACCAGTGCGGCCAGTGCCTGCGCCGTGGCCGGTGCCTCTCCCGGACGGCCCGCGCCGGCGCCGTCCACTGGTCGCGCTCGCCGCCGGTGTGGGGCTCGTGCTTGTCCTGGTCGCCGCCGGGCTGCTCTGGGCCGCGCGGGACGAGCGCCCACCGTCCACAGCCGGCCCACCGTCCACAGCCGGCCCACCGTCCACAGCCGGCCCGCCGCCCGCCGCCGACCTGCTGCCCGCCGGCATGGCCGGCACGTGGGTCGGATCGGTGACCCAGGGGCCGATCGAGTTCGGCGTCGAGATCGTGCTCAGGCGCGGCGGCATCGGCGAGATCGTCGGTGACAGCGACTATCCGACGGACGGCTGCGCCGCGCGGCTGCGCCTCCTGGAGGCCGGCGCTGACCGCGTCACCGTCCAGGAACGGCTGTTCCGCTCGGGCGCGCTGTGTCGTGGCGCCGAACGGCTCGTGCTGGCGTTGCGCCCCGACGGCCGGCTGGCCTACACCTTCCCCGCGACGAATATCAACTCAACGGGTACCGGCGTTCTCACCCGGCGCTGACCGGCGGGGCCGGTGCCGGCCGGTTCACCCCCGCTGGGTGAGCGTGGCGGTGCGCCGCGGCGCACCGAGTGGGTATGAGTCGGGTCTCGCCGGCAGGTCGGTCACGCCGGCGGAGTGCCCGTGAGCTCCGGCCGGCGGCCGCCGCGTCGCCCGATCCGCGGCCGCGGTGCCGCGGTCCGGTGGGCCGCGACGGTGAGAGGAGGAATGGTGGACCCCGACTTCCCGTTGCTCAGTGTCTTCCTTTACATGCTGTGGTTCTTCTGTTTCACGATGTGGCTGTTCCTGATGTTCACGGTGATCACGGATGTCTTCCGCAGCCATGATCTCTCCGGGTGGGGCAAGGCCGGCTGGACGGTGCTGATCATTGTCCTGCCGCTGATCGGTTTGCTGGCCTACCTGATCGTCAGGGGCAGCTCCATGCACGACCGCCAGGCCCGGCAGGTGGCATCCCAGGCCGACATGTGGCGCACCGAGGTCCGCGCGGCCGCCGGCCGGCCGAGCGCCGCCGACGAGCTCAGCCGGCTTGCGGACCTCCGCGACCACGGCGTCATCAGCACCAACGAGTTCGAACGGGAGAAGACGAAGATCCTGGCCTGAACGAGATCCCGGCCTGAACCGGGCACGGCCGGCTTCCCCGGTCGCCCCTGCCTCCCGCGGGGGTCGCGCCTGTCCGCGACCTCCGCGGGAGTTTCGCTCAGAGTTCGCTCAGAGCCGGGACGCGGCGGCGCGGTCCACCAGCCAGAGCGTGCGCTCCCGGCCCACCGCGCCGGCGGCCGGGAAGGCCACCGGATCCGCGCCGGGCGTCAGCGCGTTCGCCACCGCCTCGGCCTTCTCCTCCCCGGCGACGACCACCCAGACCTCACGGGCGGCCCGCAGCGCGGGGAACGTCAGTGTCACCCGGGTGGGCGGCGGTTTCGGGCAGTCCCGGACGGCGGTCACCGTCCCGGTGGCCACGGCCGCCGGCGAGTCGGGGAAGATCGACGCGACGTGCGTCTCCGGCCCGAGCCCGAGCAGCAGGACGTCGAACGCCGGAACGGCGGAACCGGCCACCGCCCGCGCCGCGAGCGTCTCCGCGTACGCCGCGGCGGCCGTCTCCGGCTCGGCGACACCGCCGCCGCCCGCTCCCGCGAGGTGGCCCATGGGGAAGACCCGCGTCGGGTCCACCGGAACGTGCGCGAGCAGCGCCTCCCGGGCCTGCTGGTCGTTGCGGTCGGGGGAGTCCGCCGGCACGAAGCGCTCGTCGCCCCACCAGACGTCCACCCGGGCCCAGTCGACCGCGTCCACCGCGGGGCTGGCCCGCACCGCGCGCAGCAGCGCCACGCCGATGCCGCCGCCGGTGAGCACGATCGAGGCCTCGCCGCGCGCCGCCTGGGCGTCCACCAGCGCGGTGATGAGCCGCGCCGCCGCCGCCCGCGCGAGCACGCCGGCGTCCGCGTGGACGACCACCGTGGGCGGTTCCGGAGCGGGCCCGCCGCCCGCGGGCACGGACGGCGTCACGACGCCGCGGGCGGGATCGGCGTGGGTGGGATCGCCGCGAGTGCCGCCTCGGAGCGCTCCAGCGCCGGATCGCGCCAGATGTGCTCGCGGTGCAGCGGTCGGCTGTTCAGATCCGGGACGCCGCTCCAGGCCGAGAGCGCCTCGGCGTACACGCTGTCGTCGTCGAGGCGGCGCAGCTCCTCCGCGAGCAGGTCACCCAGCCCTCGTTCGGGCAGCGGCAGCACCCTGGTCGGGTAACCCGTGCGGGTGATACCGGCCGAACGGCTGTCCGTGCGGGCCAGTGAGAGCTCGCCGTCGCCCACCGCCAGGCGGACGCTCTGGATGCCCTTCTTACCCGGCGCGTCGGTGATCGTTACCGGGACCCGCAGCTTCGCCTGCAGCCAGCCGGCGAACAGGCGGGCGCTGGGGTTGCCCGGCTCGCTGACGACCGTCGCCGGCCCCACCGGCTCGGAGACCTGGTCGAACGCGGCCGCCAGCAGGGTGCGCCACCCCGAGATGCGGGTCCAGGCCAGGTCGGTGTCACCGGGGACGAAGTCCTCGGCCCGCTGCAGCAACGCGGCCAGCGGGTCGTGGGCCGCGTAGGTCCCGGTGACCCGGCGGTCGGCGAACACGCCGAGCGGGTCGTAGGCGATCTTCTCCGGGGGAGCGTCGTACCACCAGGTGACCACGGGGGCGTCCGGCGCGAGCAGCGGGAGCACGACCGACTCGGCGTGCAGCGCGAGCCGGCCCGACATCCGCATCACGACGGCCTCGCCGGGCCCCAGCCGGCCGCCGATCGACACCTCGGCGTCCAGCCGAGGGTGCGGCGAGTCGATCTGCCGGCGCACGACGATCAGCAGCCGGCACGGGTGGGCGGCGGCGGCCGCGGTGGCGGCGCTCTCCGCCTGGCTGACGTGCTGCTCGTCCACGACCACCACGAGCGTCAGCGCCAGGCCGAACGCGAGCGCGCCGGCGGCCCGCCGCTCGGCGGACAGCGCCTTGACCACCGCCGATCCGGTGGTGTCCCACAGGGTGGTCATGACAGTCTCCCTTCGGCGTGGCGCGGATAGCGGGTCATGGCCGGCGCCACCGGCGGCCGTCGCGGGCGAGCATGTCGTCGGCCGCCGCCGGGCCCCAGCTCCCGGCCCGGTACGTGTGCGGCTTCGTGCTCCGCCAGAACTCCTCGAGCGGGTCGATGATCCGCCACGACTCCTCGACCTCGGCGTTGTTCGGGAACAGCGTCGCGTCGCCGAGCAGGACGTCCAGGATCAGGCGCTCGTAGGCCTCGGGCAGCGCCTCGGTGAACGCCTCGCCGAACAGGAAGTCCATGGCGACGTCGCGCACCTCCATGGCCGAGCCGGGGACCTTCGAGCCGAAGCGCAGCGTGACGCCCTCGTCCGGCTGCACCCGGATCACCAGCTGGTTGTTGCCCAGCTCGGCGGTGTCGGTCTCGTCGAACGGCAGGTGCGGCGCCTTGGTGAAGGTGATCGCGATCTCGGTGACCCGCCGCGGCAGGCGCTTGCCCGTCCGCAGGTAGAACGGCACGCCGGCCCAGCGCCGCGTCTCGACGCCGAGCTTCACCGCGACGAAGGTCTCCGTCGTCGAGTCCGCCGGGATGTCGGCTTCCTCAAGGTAGCCGCGGACCCGCTCGCCGGCGAGCCAACCCTGCGAGTACTGCCCGCGCACGGCGAACGTGGCGTAGTCGTCGGGCAGCGACACCGCCCGCAGGACCTTCAGCTTCTCGGTGCGGATGGTGTCCGCGCCGAAACTGACCGGCTCCTCCATCGCGGTGAGCGCCAGCAGTTGCAGCAGGTGGTTCTGCAGGACGTCGCGGGCCGCGCCGGTCTCGTCGTAGAAGCCGGCCCGGGTGCCGATGCCGACGTCCTCGGCCATGGTGATCTGCACCGAGTCGACGAAGTGGGAGTTCCAGATCGGCTCGAAAAGGGTGTTGGCGAACCGCAGGGCGAAGAGGTTCTGAACCGTCTCCTTGCCCAGGTAGTGGTCGATGCGGAAGACGTCGTCGGGGGTGAAGACGTCGTCGACCAGCGAGTTCAGTTCGCGCGCGGACTCCAGGTCGTGCCCGAACGGCTTCTCGATGACGACCCGGCGCCAGCCGCCCGCGGCCTCGTTGGAGGCCAGGCCCGTCCGCTGCATCTGCTTGAGGACGACGGGAAAAGCCGTCGGCGGGATCGACAGGTAGAAGGCCGCGTTGCCCCGGATCCCGTGGCTGTGCTCCAGGTCGGTCAGCGTCGCGGCGAGGCCGTCGAACGCGGCGTCGTCGGAGAACGAGCCCTGGCAGAACCGCAGGGAGCCGGCGAGCCGCTCCCAGGTGTCCTCGCGGAACGGTGTCCGGGCGCCGCGTTCCGCCGACTCGCGGGCGAAGGCGGCGAACTCGTCGTCGCTCCAGTCCCGGCGGGCGAAGCCGACCAGGACGAAACCCGGCGGGAGCAGCCCCCGGTTCGCGAGATCGTAGACGGCCGGTATGAGCTTCTTGCGGGCCAGGTCACCGGTCGCGCCGAAAACCACCAGCGCGCTGTTGTCCGGTAGCCGCGGCAGCCTCCGGTCCCGTGGATCCCGCAGTGGGTTGCCACTAGCGGTGGACGCCACCCGTTCCCCCTTCACAGTTCGTGGTGCTCGCGATTCATGGTGACCGCGGCCCGTGTCACCGCCGGTCCGCCTCCCCGATACTCCCGCCGGCCGGCCCGGTCTGCCCAGGCGGGATGGCGCGGCCGGGCGGAGGAGGTCGGACGGACGGGTCGGGCGGACGGGGCCGGACCGGCGGAACGGTCAGGACGCGGCGGAGCCGAGCTGCTCGCGGATGGTGTCGAGGAGCTGGTTCCAGGAGTCCTCGAACTTGCGGACGCCCTCGACCTCCAGCACCTCGACGACGTCGGCCATGTCCACTCCGAGCTCGGCGAGCTCGGCCAGGACGGCGCGGGCGTCCTCGTAGTTGGGCGTGATGGTGTCGCCGGGCACGACCCCGTGGTCGGCGAACGCCTCGAGCGTCGCCTCCGGCATCGTGTTGACGGTGCCCGGGGCGATCAGCTCCGTCACGTAGAGGGTGTCCGGCAGCCCCGGGTCCTTCGTCGACGTCGACGCCCACAGCGGGCGCTGGGGCTTCCCGCCGGCGGCGGCGAGCCGCTCCCAGCGCGGCGTGCTGAAGATCTTCTCGTACAGCTCGTAGGCGAGTCGGGCGTTGGCGATCGCGGCCTTCGAACGCAGGGCCTCCGCCTTCGGGGTGCCGATCTTCGCGAGCCGGCCGTCGACCTCGCTGTCGACGCGGCTGACGAAGAAGGACGCGACGGAGGCCACGTCGGAGATGTCCCGGCCGGCGGCGAGGGCCTGCTCGAGGCCGGTCATGAACGCGTCCATGACGGCCTCGTAGCGGTCCAGCGCGAAGATCAGCGTCACGTTCACGCTGATGCCCTGCGCCAGCGTCGCGGTGATGGCCGGCAGGCCGGACTTCGTCGCCGGGATCTTGATGAACAGGTTCGGCCGGTCGACCGACCACCACAGGGCACGGGCCTCGGCGACCGTGCGCTCGGTCTCGTGCGCGAGCCGCGGGTCGACCTCGAGGGAGACCCGGCCGTCGACGCCGGAGCTGGCGTCGTAGGCGGGTCGCAGGATGTCGCAGGCGTCGCGGATGTCCGCCGCGGTGATCGCGCGGACGGCCTCGCCCACGTCGACCCCGCGAACGGCCAGGTCGCGGAGCTGCTCGTTGTACGTCTCACCGCCGCCGATGGCCTTCTGGAAGATCGTCGGGTTGCTGGTGACGCCGACGACGCTGCGGGTGCGGGCGAGCTCGGCGAGGTTGCCGGTCCGGATCCGCTCGCGGCTGATGTCGTCCAGCCACACCGCCACGCCGGCGGCTGACAGGTCGGACAGGGGCTTGCTCATCGGACGTAATCCTCTCCGCGGCCGTGTCGTCGCGCCGCAGTGGTGCGGTCGGTGCAGTGGTCCGTGGGTGGGCTTATCGTTCGGGGCGGCCCCGCCGGGCACCGGCGTCGCCGGGCCCGCTGATCGTCGGATGGGCTGATCGTCGGATGGACCGGCGCGTCGTCGCGCGGCCCACGATGGGTGCTCGTCCCCCACAATGATCGCACCCGGCCGGACGGCCCTCCGTCGCCATTGCGCGGCCAGGTGCGGCGGACGCGGGCGTCCCGGCCGAAATCGTCACTGCCCTTGCGCCGCCTTCCTTACTGCTTACGGCGACCGTGCCAGATGTCCCTGCCCTCGGCCCTACCCGCATGCGTGATCCTCACCCCAGTGTCCGTGTCCGAGTGGCACACCGGGAACGTGCCGAAGAACACTGGCTTTCCGCTGGCCTGCCGCCGTCCGCCGCGGCAGCCGACGTCGCCCGGCCGCGGCCGCCGACGTCACCAGCCCGCGGCCGCGGGTGGCGGCGACGCGCGCGGCCTGCGCACAGCAAGCCCGGCGCCCCCGGTGGACGGCGCCCACACGCGGGGTGCGGACCCCATCGGGACGCAGCCCACGCGCACTGCCCGGCTCCCGGCAGCTAGACTCCGACACGTCGTAGAACACCACCCACGCCCTCTCTCGGGCACCGTCCCGCGCGGTTCGCTGGATGACCGCGCCGATCGCGAGGTCGTTCTGTCTCCCGAGGCCGTTGTTCGCCACCGGCAGGGCTTGCCCCGCCGCCCGGTGACGTCGAGCGGTGGCCGTCCGGCCACGGCGGGACCTGCCCCGCGGGCCATTCCCGCCGCGGGCGCGGGTCAACCGCCGCGTGTTGCCGTGACCTCCGCCGCCGTCCCGGTACCCGCCGTCCCGGTACCCGCGGCGCCGGCCGCCGGGGCGGAGCCGTCCGGTGATGTCCTGGTCGTTCCCCGGGGCCGACTGGCCCGGGCGACCGACCGGGCCCGGTCCTACATAGCGCTGATGAAACTGCGGGTCGTGGAGCTGCTCCTCGTCTCCACGGTGCCGGTCATGCTCCTCGCCGAGCGCGGGATGCCGTCCTGGTGGCTGATCGCGGTGACGCTGCTCGCCGGCACCCTCTCCGCCGGCAGCGCCAACACGATCAACTGCTACGTCGACCGCGACATCGACCAGCTCATGGGCCGCACGAAACGCCGCCCGCTCGTCCGGGAGGTCGTCGAACCCGCCCAGGCGCTGCGTTTCGGCATCGCCCTCGGCATCATCTCGACCCTCATGTTCGGCCTGCTGGTCAACTGGACGTCGGCCGTGCTGTCCGTCGGGGCCATCGCCTTCTACGTCTTCGTCTACACGCTCGGCCTCAAGCGACGCTCCCCGTCGAACATCGTCATCGGCGGCGCCGCGGGCTGCTTCCCGGTGCTGATCGGCTGGTCCGCCGTGACCGGCACGGTCGGCTGGCCCGCCGTGCTGCTCTTCGCGGTCGTGTTCTTCTGGACGCCGCCGCACTTCTGGGCGCTGGCGATCCGCTTCAAGGACGACTACGCCGCCGCCGGCGTCCCGATGCTCCCCGTGGTGGCCACGCTCGAGGTCGTCACCCGCCGCATCCTGGCCTACTCCTACCTGATGGTCGCGGTCTCCCTCGCCGTCGCCCCCGTGGCCGACATCGGCCTGGTGTACCTGGTCCCGGCGGTTCTGCTCGGCGCCTGGTTCGTCGCCGAGGCCCACCGGATGGCCGCCCGCGCCAAGCGCGGCGAGGAGATCAAGCCGATGCGCCTGTTCCACATGTCCATCACCTACCTGACCCTCCTCTTCGCGGCCCTGGCCGTCGCGGCGCTGCTCTGACACCCCCCTGATCCGGTACCGCTGTTAGCTGGCTCCCGCCCGTCACCCGCATCCAGGGTGACGGGCGTCGTCGGTTCCGGAGCCGGTCGGCAGCGCTCGGCGCACGCTTGACCTGAAGCGCTTGAGGTTCGTCAGCCTGGAGTCATGACGGAGACGGACGTGCGGATGATGATGACGATTCAGGAGGTCTCGCGGCGGACGGGGTTCACCGAGCCGACGCTGCGCTACTACGAACGGGTGGGCCTGTTCGGCTTCGCTACCTGCGGGCCAAGGCCGATCTGTGGGCCGCCCGTGATCGCGGGGACCTCGACGCGGAGATGCGTGCCGTGGACGTGGTCACCGATCCCGCCGAGCCCGGCCTCAGCGCGTACGTGAAGTCGAAGACCCTCGTCGAGCGCGCCGCGTGGGACTTCGTGCGGCGCGAAGGCGGAACGCTGGAACTCGCGGTGATCAACCCGGTCGGGATCTTCGGGCCGGTGCTGGGCGCGGACTACGCCAGCTCCATCGACCTGGTACGGCGCCTGCTCGCCGGTGCCATGCCCGCCATCCCCCGCCTGTACTCCGGGGTCGTCGACGTCCGCGCCGTCGCCGAGTTGCATCTCCTGGCCATGAACAGCCCGGCCGCGGCGGGACAGCGGTTCCTCGCCGTCGCCGGTGACGAGTACAGCCTGCCCGCCATCGCCGGCGGCGCGCGGCGCGGCGATAACGGTGCCGTAGCGGCGGCTCTGCGTGGCGCGGTGTCATGGTGCGTCGATCTGTGTGCGGTGTCGGCGCCTGCACGATGCCGCCTGTTTCGGCTGCCCGCCAGGCAGGGAAAACAGGTTCTCAACTTGATGGTTGACGTCCTGGCCGCCCACGCCTACCGTCATCGTCAACCGATCGGTTGAGGGAAGGTTTTGTGGATCAGCTGTCGCGACTCTTCGCGGCGCTCACGGACCCGACACGGCGGGATCTGGTCGCCCGGCTCACGGCCGGCGACGCCACCGTCGGCGAGCTCGCCGCGCCGTACGACATGTCCGTCCAGGCGGTGTCGAAGCACCTGAAGGTGCTTGAGCAGGCGGGACTGATCACCCGGGCGGGGAGCGCCCATCGCAGTCCTGTGCACCTCGAAGCCGAGGTGCTCGACCTGATGACGGGGTGGATAGAGCGGTACCGCCGCCGAGCCGAGCAGCGCTACCGCCGCCTGGACGCGGTGCTGGCCGAGATGAACGGCAGTCCGGCGAACGAGGCGTCCACCGCCGGGAGCGGCGGGCCGGACGCGGGCACGAACGACGAACAGCCAATGAGGGGAACAGCCTGATGAGTAGCAACAGCAGCACCGCCACCGCGGGGACGACCCGCATCGAAGCCGACCCGCGGGTACCGCTGATCCGGCTCACCCGGGACTTCGCCGCCACACCGGAGCAGCTCTTCCGCGCGCACACCGACCCGGCCCTGTTCGCCCGGTGGGTCGGGCCGGACGGGTTGGACACGACGATCGAGCACTGGGACGCCACCAACGGCGGAAGCTGGCGCTATGTCGCCCGTCGGGACGGTGTCGACTTTCGCTTCCGCGGCTGCTTCCATGAGGTCCGCCCGGACCGGATCGTGCAGACCTTCACCTTCGAGGGCGAGCCGGACAGCGTGGCGCTGGAGACGATGTGGTTCGAGGACCTCGGTGACGGCCGCACCCGGCTGCACGCCCAGTCGCTGGTCGACAGCTTCGAGAGCAGGGACGCCTGGCTACGCGGCGGCATGCAGACCGGCATCGACGAGGGCTACGCCAAACTGGCTGCCCTGGTGTCCTCCGGTGCCGTCTGATCCGGGCGCGCCGAACAGTGCGGAACCCACGATGACGACGTCCGAGGGGACGAGACCCCCATCCCCGGCAGCATCCTCCGTGGCACTGACGGCGCTCGCCGACCGCCCGGCCGAGCGCCACCGGCGGATCGCCGGCACCTTTACCGACCGGGTTCTCGGAACCCGGGACTGGGATGCCCCCGCGCCGGTCGCCGGTTGGGTAGCCCGCGACGTGGTCGGTCACCTGTGTGAATGGTTCACCGGCTTCCTTGATGCAGGCGGCGGGCCGGCCCTGCGGCACGGTCCACCCGTCGACGAGGACCCGGTGCGGGCGTGGCAGACACACGCCGATGCTGTCCAGCGGCTCCTCGACGACCCGACCACCGCCGCGCTGACCCTTCGCAACCCGCACATGGGCGAGCTGTCGGTCGCCACAGCCACCGACATGATCTACACGGCCGACGTATTCATGCACACCTGGGACCTGGCCAGGGCCACCGGCCAGGACGGTCGCCTCGACGCTGGCTTCTGCGGCCTGCTGCTCGGCGGCATGGAACAGATGGAGGACGTCATCCGATCCTCCGGCCAGTACGGGCCACGGGTCGCCGTCCCCGACGATTCGGACGCCCAGACCCGCCTGCTCGGCTTCATCGGCCGCGACCCGTTCTGGCGGCCCGGCGGCCGGTAGCTCGGCTGGCCCGACCGCTACGGCGGGGAGGTCAACCCGCGGCGACCTGGCGGGAGCCCGTCCAGGCGCTCTCCCTCGCCGGGGGGCGTTCGCTCATGGCCAGCCACAGCTGGACGGTGACGATCCACATGATGGTCGCGCCGGCCATGTGCAGGGCGACGAGCAGCGGCGGGATGCCGGCGAAGTACTGGGTGAAGCCGATCGCGGCCTGGGCGACGACGGTCAGCGCGAGGGCGTTCGCGCTGCGGCGGGCCTCCGCGGGGGCGGGCGTCAGCCGGACGGCGAAGATCATCGCAACGGTGAGGCCGGTGAGGATCATCGCGCCGTCGGCGTGGAGCTGGGCGACGTTGACGATGTCGAAGCCGAACCGCTTCGTGTCCTCACTGTCGCCGCTGTGCGGCCCGGTGCCGGTCACGACGGTGCCCAGGACGAGCACGCCCCCGGCCACGGTCATCAGCAGCCGGGCGAGCCAGAGGAGCTCCGGGCGGACCGCCGGCGGGGTCGGGCCGGCGGCCTGACGGGCCCGCCGGTGCAGCGCCACGGCGTTGAACAGCAGGACCATCGACAGCAGGAAGTGCGCGGCGACGGTGGCCGGGTGCAGCTTCACCAGCACCGTGATCCCGCCGAGCACCGCCTGGCCGACGAAGCCGAGCCACAGGCCGAGGGAGAGCAGCAGCAGGTCCCGCCGCGGTTCGCACAGCCGCCGGGCCGCGATCGGCAGGGCCAGCACGACCAGGCCGACGACGATGCTGACGACCCGGTTGCCGAACTCGATGGCGCCGTTGAGGGCGTACGCCGAGTGCGGGGTGAAGGAGCCGTCGCCGCACTGCGGCCAGGTGGGGCAGCCCAGCCCGGAGCCGGTCAGCCGGACGGCGCCGCCGCTCACCACGATCGCGGCGAGCAGGAGGACACTGGCCAGTGTCAGCCGGCGGAAGGCGCGCAGCCCGATCACCGGTAGCCGGCCGGTGGTGGTGTCCGGCTGGCTGGCGCCGCCGCTCTCGCGGGGCTTGCTCCGACGATCGGTAGAAGTTGGCATCGCGGTCATAGTAATCCGCCCGAGTCCGTGGCAAGGGGTGCGCGCCGCCACTACCGGGTGGCCCGGCACCGGCGCGCGGGCCGTGGTCGCCGGCCGGCTATTCCCAGCGGAACAGCCGCGCCGCGAGCCCCAGCGCGCCCACCGACCACAGTGCGAGCACGAGCAGGTTGCCCGCCCCCGGCCCGGAGCCGTCGGCCAGCACCGCGCGCAGCCCGTCCGACAGCGCGGCCGTGGGCAGGGCCTCGGCGACGACCCGCATCCAGCCGGGCAGCTCGTCCAGCGGGAACACCACGCCGCCCACCAGGAGCAGCAGCAGGTACACGCCGTTCGCGGCGGCGAGTGTCGCCTCGGCGCGCAGCGTGCCGGCCATCAGCAGGCCCAGGCCGGAGAAGGCGGCCGTCCCGAGCAGGACGAGCAGGATCACCCAGCCCGCGCTGGCGACCGAGTCGGCCGGGTCCCAGCCGAGGGCGAAGCCGACGGCGACCAGCAGGACGAGCTGGACGACCTCGACCGCGAGCACGGCCAGCGTCTTGCCCGCGAGCAGGATCGAGCGGGGGAGCGGGGACGCGCCCAGCCGCTTGAGCACCCCGTAGGAGCGCTCGAACCCGGTCGCGATGGCCTGGCCGGTGAACGCGGTGGACATCACGGCCAGCGCGAGCACCCCGGGGACGAGGAAGTCCACTGAGCTCTGCGTGGTCGTCGAGGTCGGCAGGACGTCCACGGCGGAGAAGAAGACGAGCAGGCCGATCGGGATGATCAGGGTGAGCAGGACGGATTCGCCGCGGCGCAGGGTGAGTGTGAGCTCGAGGCGGGTCTGCGCGGCCAGCATCCGGGCCCGCGGCGCCGCGCCCGGCGCCGGGCGCAGATCAAGCACGGTGCCGGGCGCGGCGCCGGCCGTGGCGGTGTCGGCCACGCTCATGACGCCAGCTCCGAGCCGGTCAGCTCCACGAACACGTCCTCCAGGGTGCGCTGTTCGACCCTCAGGTCCTCGGCGAGCACGCCGTTGCTGGCGCACCACGCGGTGACCGCGGCGAGCAGCTGGGGGTCGACGGTGCCCTGCACCAGGTAGTGGCCGGACGGCCCCTCCCGGCCGGTCGTGCCGTCGGGCAGGGCCAGCAGCAGGCGCTCGACGTCGAGGCCGACCGGCGCGCGGAAGCGCAGCTGGCCCTCGGCGCCGCCGCGGGTCAGCTCGGCCGGCGACCCGGCGGCGACGACCCGGCCCCGGTTCACGATCACGACCTGGTCGGAGAGGCGCTCGGCCTCGTCCATCGCGTGGGTGGTGAGCACGACCGTGACCCCGGACAGCCGCAGCTCCTCGATGAGCTCCCAGGTGTCGCGGCGGCCCTGGACGTCGAGGCCCGCGGTCGGCTCGTCGAGGAAGACCAGCTCGGGCCGGCCGACGACGGCCATCGCGAGGGAGAGCCGCTGCTGCTGGCCGCCGGAGAGCCGGCGGAACGGCACGCCCGCAACCTCGGCGAGCCCGAGGCGTTCCATCAGGACGCCCGCGTCGAGCGGGTTGGCATGGTGCGCGGCGATCAGCCGCAGCATCTCGCCGGCGCGCGCGCCCGGGTACATGCCGCCAGCCTGCAACATCACACCCACCCGCGGGCGGAGCGCGGCGCCGTCGCGGATCGGGTCCAGACCGAGGACGCGGACCTCGCCGCTGTCGGCCGCCCGGAATCCCTCGCAGATCTCGATCGTGGTGGTCTTGCCGGCGCCGTTCGGCCCGAGCACGGCGGTGACGGAACCCACCGAGACGCTCAGCGACAGGCCGTCGACCGCCCGGATCTGGGCCGCGCGCTCCCCGCCGGGGAGGACCTGGCCCTCGATGGTCTGTGTGCCGCGGGTCTGCGTGCCGCGGTCGGCACGCCCGGGCGGCGGCGCGTCACCCTGTTTGGTCTCGGTGGGCGGGTGCGCCTGGCGGCGCCCGTGGGCCCGGGAAGATCTTGGTATGGTCGCGGGGCCTCCGGAGGCCCCGGGCGTTCCGGCGCGCAGGTAGCGCGGACGTGCGGTGTTCCCGCCGGCGGACCGCCGGTAGATCTTGACCAGATCGGTCACCTCGACTGCCAGGACCTCCGCCACGCCGCCGATCCTACGGACTCGGCGCGGGGTTATCCGTGCCGTTATCGCCGGGCGTTATCGGCGGGGTTGTGTCGGGCGGACCGTGGCCGCCCGGCGCCGGCCGCCGGCCGGTACCGGCTCGCCGGCCTCGACCAGCGTGCCCCAGGCACCGAGCCGTTCGTAGAGGACGGCGGGTGTCGTGCTGTACAGCCGGGACAGCGACTGGAGGTCGGAGCGGCGCAGGCGCAGCACGTCCCGAGAGCTGTCGGAGCGCAGCACCTGCACGATCGCGATCCACCGGCGCAGCGGGCCCGTCCGGGTCGGGGGCAGCTTGCGCAGGCGGCGCAGGTCGATCACCAGCGGCGGCAGGTCGTCGGTCTCTCGTCGTTCGACCGGCGGCGGCACCAGCAGGGTCGCGGGGACGTCGTACAGCTCGGCGAGCTCGACGAGACGGTGCACCCGCAGGGTCCGGCTGCCACGTTCGTAGGCACCGAGGGTTCCGGCGGTCCAGCGCCCGCCGGTGCGTTCCTGGACGTCGAGCAGGGACAGCCCGCGGCGGTTGCGGGCCGCCCGGAGGCGGCGGCCGAGTTCCAGGGCGTAGTCCGCGTCGGTCACGGTCTCCGTCCGGGGGGTCAGGTGCGGCAGGAGACGCCAACCGCCCCCGCAGAACAGGTTGGCAGGTATCGCGGACGGCGGCAGGCAGTTTTCCCAATCAGCCGCGAGCCTTTGTTGTCTCTAAGTGGGCTTCAATCGTTGTCCAGATGTGGGACATGTCGGTTTCTCGTCGCGGAAAACGCGCAAACAACCAGGTCAGCCGCGATCCCAGTCCCGTGAGCGCTCGACGGCGCGCAGCCACTGCCCGTAAAGCTCGGCTCGCTGGTCTTCGCCCATGGCCGGCTGGTACCGCGCCGCGGTGCGTCGTCGGGCGTCCAGCTCGTCGCGCCCGGCGTAGACACCGGTCGCCAGCCCGGCCAGGTAGCCCGACCCCAGCGCCGTGGTCTCGATGTTCTCCGGGACGTCCACCTCGACCCCGAGGATGTCGGCCTGGAACTGCATCAGCCACGGGTTGCGCGCGGCGCCGCCGTCCGCCCGCAGCTGGGTCACCGTCACCCCGGCGCCCGCGGCCATCTCCTCGACGACGTCCCTGGTCTGGTAGGCGATGCCCTCGAGCACCGCGCGGGCCAGGTGCGCCCGGCCGGTCGCCCGGGTGAGGCCGACCAGCGTGCCGCGGGCGCGCGGATCCCAGTGCGGCGCGCCGAGCCCGGCGAGCGCGGGGACGAAGTACACCCCGTCGTTGCCGTCCAGCGAGGCGGCCAGCGCCGCGGTCTGCTCGGCGTCGGAGATGACGCCCAGCCCGTCACGCAGCCACTGCACCGCGGAGCCGGTGGAGAGAATCGCCCCCTCCAGCGCGTAGGTGAGCGACTCGCCGTCGAGCCCGAACGCGACAGTGCGCAGCAGCGACGACTGCGGTGCCGGGAGCGTCGCCCCGGTGTTGACCAGGACGAACGAGCCGGTGCCGTAGGTGTTCTTGGCCTGGCCGGGCTCGAAGCACGCCTGCGCGAACAGGGCGGCCTGCTGGTCGCCGACGACCGCGGCGATCGGCACCCGGACCCCGAGGAACACCTCCGGGTCGGTCTCGGCGTACACCCGGGAGCTCGGCACCACCTCGGCGAGCAGCTCGGCCGGGACGTCCAGCAGGTCGCACATCTCGGCCGACCAGGCGCCGTCCGCCAGGTCGAACAGCATCGTGCGGGAGGCGTTGGTGACATCGGTGATGTGCGCCCGCCCGCCGGTCAGGCCCCAGACGAGCCAGGAGTCGACGGTGCCGAACGCGACCTCGCCGGCCGCGGCCGCCCGGCGGGCCCCGTCGACGTGGTCGAGCACCCAGGCGGCCTTCGTCCCGGAGAAATAGGGGTCGAGCACCAGGCCGGTGCGCTCCTGGACCCGCGGCCCATGGCCGGCCGCGGCCAGCCGTTCGCAGACATCCGCCGTGCGCCGGTCCTGCCAGACCACGGCGGGGTGCAGTGGACGTCCGGTGCGGCGTTCCCAGAGCACCGTGGTCTCGCGCTGGTTGGTGATCCCCACCGCTGCCAGGTCGGACGGGGCCCGCCCGGCGTCGGCCAGCGCGGCGGCGACGGTGTCGACGACGCCGCGCAGCAGCTCCGCCGGGTCCTGCTCCACCCAGCCCGGGCGGGGGAAGGACGTGCCGACCGCGCGGTAGCCGCGGCCGACGACCGCGGCCTCCTCGTCGAGCAGGCAGACCGTGGTCCCTGTCGTGCCCTGATCAACAGCGGCCACCAGCATCGTCGGGTCCCCCCTACGTGGGCCGCCCGCCTCCGTCAGGCCAGCAGAGCCGTCGGGCCAGCAGAGCCGTCAGGCCAGCGAGGCGAGGTCGACGGCGTTGGCCGGTGCGGCGATCGCGACCTTTGATCCGTACTCGGAGAACTCCATCTTGCCCTCGTCGCCGCCCAGCAGCTCCAGGCGCAGCGGCACGGCGTCGCCGGTGTTGGCGGCCCACAGGCGCGTCCCGACCTTGCTACCCACCTCGACGGCCGGCTTGCCGTTGATCTTCTCGGTGCTCACGTCGCCGTCCAGCGCGGACACGTACTCGCCGATCGAGAGGGCGAAGCCGTCGATGGTGAAGTAGCGGTACTGGCCCGCGGCGTCGTCGGAGAGCCGGACCCAGCGGTCGGCGAGCAGCTCGGCGGCGGCACCCTCGCCGATCGACTCGTAGTACTCCTTGCTGCCGCGGGCGTAGGTGTCGTCCGCGATCTTCACGACCTCGGTGACGATCGAGCCGGAGGTGACGGTGCCCCGGGACGACGACCCGGACATCACCAGGTCGTAGTTGGTCGTCCCGTCCGCCGACGGGTCCTGGACCGTCCCGACGACGCGCACGCTCTGCGCCGTGCGCAGCGCCTCGACCGACCTCGTGCCGATCTCGGCCGGCGAGGCGTCCTCCAGGCCGTTCGTGTCGGAGCCGCCGGTGCAGGCGGTGAGCGCCAGCACGGCGCCGGCCAGCAGCAGGGCCGCGACCCGCCGCGCCGGTCGGCGTGCGGCCGTCGGGTGCGCGGCGCCGCGTGGATCGATGGTGGTGCCCGGATCGAGGATCCCGCCGGGATGTGCGGTGCCGCCGCGAACCGTCCGCATCTCTCCGTCGCCTCCCGTGCCGCCCCGGGCCGTCTCCGGTCGCCGGGATGTCCGGTGGGGACCATGGTGAGGTCCGCGCAGGCTCCGGCCGTGCTGCCCGGACCGCTCCGGTCAGGGCGGACAGGAGCCCGCAGCCGCGCCCGGGTGATGTTCCGCGCGCGCCGGGCGAAGTGTCCCATCCGCCTGTGGGAGGGGTCCGATCGGGTATGTCCGAAGCGGTCGCATGTGACCTGGCAGACCCGACTTCTGTCGGTGACCCGACCCTATGAAGGAGATCACGGGCCCGTCAGGTGGGCGACGGCCGCCTCGGTTCGACCACGTCCTGGAAATAGGGCACACTGGTGTTGTGAAAAGCGAGCAGGAGGTGTCCACGGGCGCGACCGACGGTCGCACCCGGGATCGCCTCGTGCGGCTCCTGCTCGAACGCGGCCCGTCGACGGCTGCGGACCTCTCGCACGAGCTCGGGCTGTCGCCGGCGGCCGTCCGCCGGCATCTCGACGCCATGACCTCGGACGGCACCATAACGACCACATCGACCGTGGTCCACGGCCGGCGCGGGCGGGGCCGGCCGGCCCGGCGCTACACCCTCACCGAGGCCGGGCACCAGGCCGGCCCCACGGCCTACTCCGACCTGGCCGCCGGCGCGCTGCTGTTCCTCGCGGACGCCTGCGGCCCCGACGCGGTGGCCGAGTTCGCCCGGGTACGCGGGGTCGATCTGGAACGGCGGATCCGCGACGAGGTCGTCGCCGTGCCGCCGGCGGAGCGCCCGGAGGCGATCGCCGCGGCCATGACCCAGGCCGGGTACACGGCCAGCGTCTCCGAGCTGCCGAGCGGTACCCAGATCTGCCAGCACCACTGCCCGGTGCAGCACGTGGCCGAGCGCTTCCCCGCGTTGTGCGAGGCCGAGACGGCGATGTTGGCGCGGCTCCTCGACACGCACGTGCAGCGCCTGGCCACGATCGCCCACGGCGACGGCGTCTGCACCACACACATACCGGTGATCCCGGTGGAGTCGATCACGGTGCTCTCGCCGTCGGGGGCCTCCGGGCCAGCGGGCGCGGCGCCCGACAGGACCCCGTCCGGGCAGACATCACAACCATCCACCTTTCCGGAAGGTTCTCTATGACCACCTCTGCCGAGACCGCCCTTGAGGGCCTTGGCTCCTACCGGTTCGGCTGGGCGGATGCGGACGCCTATGCCGTCGACGTGGAACGTGGCCTCTCCGAGGCGGTCGTACGTAGCATCTCGGCGAAGAAGAACGAGCCGTCCTGGATGACCGACCTGCGGCTGAAGGGCCTGAAGCTCTTCGAGCGCAAGCCCATGCCGACCTGGGGCGCGGACCTGTCCGGCATCCATTTCGACAACATCAAGTACTTCGTCAGGTCGACGGAGAAGCAGGCCGAGGAGTGGGCGGACCTGCCGGAGGAGATCCGGGCCACCTACGACCGGCTCGGCATCCCGGAGGCGGAGAAGCAGCGGCTGATCTCCGGCGTCGCGGCCCAGTACGAGTCGGAGGTCGTCTACCACAAGATCCGTGAGGACCTCGAGGAGCAGGGCGTCATCTTCCTGGACACCGACTCGGGGCTGCGCGAGCACCCGGAGATCTTCCAGGAGTACTTCGGCTCGGTGATCCCGGTCGGCGACAACAAGTTCGCCGCGCTGAACACCTCGGTGTGGTCGGGTGGCTCGTTCATCTACGTCCCGCCGGGCGTGCAGGTCGAGATCCCGCTGCAGGCCTACTTCCGGATCAACACCGAGAACATGGGCCAGTTCGAGCGCACCCTGATCATCGTGGACGAGGGCGCCTACGTCCACTACGTCGAGGGCTGCACCGCGCCGGTCTACTCGTCGGACTCGCTGCACTCCGCGGTCGTCGAGATCGTCGTGAAGAAGAACGCCCGCTGCCGGTACACGACCATCCAGAACTGGTCGAACAACGTCTACAACCTGGTCACGAAGCGGGCCGCCTGCCACGAGGGCGCCACCATGGAGTGGATCGACGGCAACATCGGCTCCAAGGTGACGATGAAGTACCCGGCGGTGTGGCTGCTCGGCGAGCAGGCCCACGGCGAGGTCCTCTCGATCGCCTTCGCAGGTGAGGGCCAGCACCAGGACGCCGGCGCCAAGATGGTGCACGCGGCGCCGCGCACCTCGTCCAAGATTGTCTCGAAGTCCGTGGCCCGCGGCGGCGGCCGGACCTCGTACCGTGGCCTGGTCCAGATCAACGAGGGCTCGCACGCCTCGCGGTCGACGGTGAAGTGTGACGCGCTGCTGGTCGACGCGGTCAGCCGCTCCGACACCTACCCCTATGTCGACGTCCGCGAGGACGACGCCTCCATCGGGCACGAGGCCAGCGTCTCCAAGGTCGGCGAGGACCAGCTCTTCTACCTGATGAGCAGAGGTCTGTCCGAGGACGAGGCGATGGCCATGGTGGTGCGCGGCTTCATCGAGCCGGTCGCCCGCGAGCTGCCCATGGAGTACGCCCTCGAACTCAACCGGCTCATCGAGCTCCAGATGGAAGGCGCAGTCGGCTGATGGCCGTCATCGATGCCACGGGACGCCCCCCGGCCCAGGCCGGCGCGGCTCCGCGTCCCGTTCGGTCCCGTGACCCCGAGGACCACGCAGTACCTGGCGGTCGCGAGGAGGCGTGGCGGTTCACCCCGCTGCGCCGCCTGCGCGGCCTGCTCAACGGCCCCGTCGCCGACTCCAAGGTCGACGTCTCGGTCTCCGCGCCGGACGGCGTCGAGATCGAGCGGCTCGCCCCGACCGACTCCCGGATCGGGCGCGTGCTCACCCCGGCGGACCGCCCGGCGGCGTTCGCCATGGCCCGTTCGGACGGCGGCCTGTCCGTCACCATCCCGGCCGAGGCCGGGCTCACCGAACCGGTGGTCGTGAGCCTGCGGGGCGACGGCGGCGTCTGCTACGAGCACGTGCTCGTCGAGCTCGGCCCGTTCGCCACGGCCACGGTCGTCCTCGACCACACCGGCAGCGCCACCTTCGCCGGCAACGTCGAGGTGTTCATCGGCCACGGCGCGGCGCTGACGTTCGTCACCGTCCAGGACTGGGCGGAAGACTCCGTCCACCTGGGCGCGCACGCCTACTCGGTGGGCCGCGACGCGCGGCTTCGCTCGTTCACCATCACCCTCGGCGGCGACCTCGTCCGGCTGAACCCGACCGTGGACTACCGCGGCCCCGGTGGTGACGCAGAGCTCTACGGCCTGTTCTTCACCGAGGCGGGCCAGCACCAGGAGCACCGCCTGCTGGTCACCCACGAGGCGCGGTCCTGCCGCAGCCGGGTCACCTACAAGGGCGCGCTGCAGGGCGAGGGCGCGCATGCGGTGTGGATCGGCGACGTCGTGATCGGTGCCGACGCCGTCGGCACCGACACCTACGAGCTGAACCGCAACCTGGTGCTCACCGACGGCGCGCGCGCCGACTCGGTGCCCAACCTGGAGATCCTCACCGGGGAGGTCGTCGGCGCCGGCCACGCCAGCGCGACCGGCCGCTTCGACGACGAGGCGCTGTTCTACCTGATGTCGCGCGGCATCCCCGCCGACGAGGCCCGTCGCCTGGTGGTCCGCGGTTTCTTCGCCGAGATCGTCGACCGGATCGACCTCCCCGAGCTGCGCGAGCGCGTCATGAGCCGGGTCGAGGAGGAGCTGGCGGCGGTGGGCGTATGACCAGCACGACCGACACGCACTGGCGGCGCGCCTGCGCCGCCGCCGACCTCGGCGACGAGGCCGCGCTCGGCGTCGAGATCGACGGCGAGCCAATCTGCGTCGTCCGCTCCGGCGGCCGGCTGTACGCGGTGCGCGACGAGTGCTCGCACGCCGACGTGCAGCTCTCCGAGGGCGAAGTAGAGAACGGCCTCATCGAGTGCTGGCTGCACGGCTCCCAGTTCGACCTCGCCACCGGCCAGCCGACGAGCCTGCCGGCGATCGACCCGGTGCCCACATACCCAGTGACCATCGACGGCGACGACGTCCTCGTCGACCTTCACACGAACCCGAAGCGAGGGTGACGACCGCGGTGTCTGTTCTCGAGATCCGCAACTTGCACGTGTCGGTGGACACCGACACGGAGGGCCCGCGCGAGATCCTGCGCGGGGTCGACCTCACCGTCCGCAAGGGCGAGACCCACGCGATCATGGGGCCGAACGGCTCCGGCAAGTCCACGCTCTCCTACTCCATCGCCGGCCACCCCAAGTACACGGTCACCGAGGGCACCGTCACCCTCGACGGCGAGGACGTCCTCGCCATGTCCGTGGACGCCCGCGCGCGGGCCGGGATCTTCCTGGCGATGCAGTACCCGGTCGAGGTGCCCGGCGTCTCGGTGTCGAACTTCCTGCGCTCGTCGGCGACGGCGGTGCGTGGCGAGGCGCCGAAGCTGCGCACCTGGGTCAAGGAGGTCAAGCAGGCGATGGCCGGACTGGAGATGGACCCGGCGTTCGCCGAGCGCAGCGTCAACGAGGGCTTCTCCGGCGGTGAGAAGAAGCGCCACGAGATCCTGCAGATGACGCTGCTCGCGCCGAAGGTCGCCATTCTCGACGAGACCGACTCCGGCCTGGACGTCGACGCGCTGCGCATCGTCTCCGCCGGCATCGAGGCGGTGCGGGCCAAGGGGGAGACGGGCATCCTGCTCATCACCCACTACACCCGCATCCTGCGCTACGTGAAGCCCGAGTTCGTGCACGTCATGGCGGGCGGGCGGATCGTGGACGAGGGCGGTCCCGAGCTCGCGGCGACCCTGGAGGATTCCGGCTACGACCGGTACGTCAAGGGCGTGGAGCCGGCGGCGGCGGTCTCATGACCGTCGTCGAGACACGCGCGGCGGGAGTCGGCGCGCACGCCGGCGCCGGGTTCGACGTCGAGCGGGTCCGTCGCGACTTCCCGATCCTCGCCCGCACGGTGCACGACGGCCTGCCGCTGGTCTACCTCGACAGCGCCGCGACGTCGCAGAAGCCGCTGGCCGTCCTCGACGCCGAGCGGACCTACTACGAGCGGCACAACGCCAACGTGCACCGCGGTATCCACGTGCTCGCCGAGGAGGCCACGGCCCTCTACGAGGAGTCCCGGGACAAGATCGCGGCGTTCGTCGGCGCGCCCGACCGGCGCGAGATCGTGTTCACGAAGAACTCCTCGGAGGCGCTGAACCTCGTCGCCTACGCGATGAGCAACGCCGTCACGGGCGGTCCGGAAGCGGAGCGGTTCCGGCTCGGGCCGGGCGACGAGGTCGTCATCACCGAGATGGAGCACCACTCCAACCTGGTGCCCTGGCAGATGCTGTGCGCGCGCACCGGCGCCACCCTGCGCTGGATCGGTCTCACCGAGGACGGCCGGCTCGACCTGGCACACCTCGACGAGGTCATCACCGACCGGGCGAAGATCGTCTCCTTCGTGCACCAGTCGAACATCCTCGGCACGGTCAACCCGGTCGCGACGATCGTCGCCCGGGCTCGTGAGGTCGGGGCGCTCACCGTGCTCGACGGCTCCCAGTCGGTGCCGCACATGCCGATCGACGTCGTCGACCTCGGGGTGGACTTCCTCGCCTTCACCGGGCACAAGATGTGCGGGCCCACCGGCATCGGCGTGCTGTGGGGGCGGCGCGAGCTGCTCGAGGTGATGCCTCCGTTCCTCGGTGGTGGAGAGATGATCGAGGTCGTCACCATGGAGGCCTCGACCTACGCCGCTGCGCCGCACCGCTTCGAGGCGGGCACCCCGATGATCTCCCAGGCGATCGGCCTCGGCGCCGCGGTGGACTACCTCACCGGCCTCGGCATGGACGCGGTCGCCGCGCACGAGCACGAGATCACCGCGTACGCGCTCGACGCGCTCGCGGGCGTCCCGGGCCTGCGGATCATCGGACCGCCGACCGCCGAGGGCCGCGGCGGGGCGATCTCGTTCGCCCTGCGCGACTCCGAGGACCGCCCACTGCACCCGCACGACGTCGGCCAGATCCTGGACGAGCAGGGCGTCGCGGTGCGGGTCGGCCACCACTGCGCCCGCCCGGTCTGCCTGCGCTACGGCGTGCCGGCGACCACCCGGGCCTCGTTCCACCTGTACACGAACACCGCCGACGTCGACGCGTTGGTGGAAGGTCTCGGGCAGGTCAGGAGGTTCTTCCTGAGGTGAAGCTCGACTCCATGTACCAGGAGATCATCCTGGACCACTATCGCAACCCGCATCACCGCGGCCTGCGTGACCCGTTCGACGCCGAGGTGCACCACGTCAACCCGACCTGTGGCGACGAGGTGACCCTGCGGGTCAAGGTCGCCGACGGTGTCGTCGCGGACGTGTCCTACGAGAGCGAGGGCTGCTCGATCAGTCAGGCCTCGGCCAGCGTGATGGCCGACCTGGTGATCGGGAAGTCGGTGGCGGACGCGCTCGAGCTCGAGCGTGAGTTCCTGGCGCTGATGCAGTCCCGCGGCACCCAGGAGGGCGACGAGGAGGTGCTCGAGGACGCGGTCGCGTTCGCGGGCGTCTCCAAGTACCCGGCCCGGGTGAAGTGCGCACTGCTGTCCTGGATGGCCTGGAAGGACGCCACCGCGCAGGCCACCGCCCTCGTCCCCGAGCAGGAGAAGTGACCATGAGCGAGACCGCCACCCCCACCGAGCCGGCGCGGGTCACCGAGAGGGCTGTCGTCGTGGAGAAGGCATCGTTCGACGACGTCGAGGAGGCCATGCGCGACGTCGTCGACCCCGAGCTCGGGATCAACGTCGTCGACCTCGGCCTGGTGTACGGCATCAACATCGCGGACGACAACACGGTCACCCTCGACATGACGCTGACCTCGGCGGCCTGCCCGTTGACCGACGTCATCGAGGACCAGACCCGCTCGGCACTCGTCGACGGGCCGGACAACCTGGTCAACGACGTCACGATCAACTGGGTCTGGATGCCGCCGTGGGGCCCGGACAAGATCACCGACGAGGGCCGGGAGCAGCTGCGCGCTCTCGGGTTCAACGTCTGATCTGTACCTGATTAGTACGGAGCGGCGGCCCGGGGCGGCACCCTGGGTCGCCGTAGCGTCGTAGCGTGACCTGACCGTTTTCTTACCTCGTGGCTAACTCTTTGACGTGCAGCCACTGACCCCAGTGGTCCCTTGTAGGCTCCGAGATGACCGGAATGCACACAGCCTGGGCACATGTTCGGGTGTGGTCATCCGGTCTGTGTCGGGGCGGATCCGTCCCGGATTCGGGTCGATCACGGGGAGCCGGGCCGAAGTATGCGCAGCCCGCGGGTGCTGGGTCTTGTCTTGGCGGGTGGCGCGGGAAAGCGCCTGGCTCCGCTGACCGCCGACCGCGCGAAACCCGCGGTGCCGTTCGGCGGGATCTACCGCCTGGTCGACTTCGTCCTGTCGAACCTGGTCAACGGCGGCTACCTGCGGATCGCCGTGCTGACCCAGTACAAGAGCCACAGCCTCGACCGGCACATCACGACCACCTGGCGGATGAGCAACCTGCTCGGCAACTACGTGACGCCGGTGCCCGCCCAACAGCGCCTCGGCCCGCAGTGGTTCGCCGGCAGCGCGGACGCCATCCACCAGTCCCTCAACCTCGTCCACGACGAGGCCCCCGACGTGGTCGTGGTCTTCGGCGCCGACCACGTCTACCGGATGGACCCGCGCCAGATGGTCGCCCAGCATCTGGAGACCGGCGCCGGGGTCACGGTGGCGGGGCTGCGCGTCCCCCGGTCGGAGGGCAGCGCGTTCGGGGTGATCCGCACCGCGGATGACGGGGTCACCATCGCGGAGTTCCTGGAGAAGCCGGCCGACCCCCCGGGACTGCCGGGCAGCCCCGACGAGATCTTCGCGTCGATGGGCAACTACGTGTTCACCACCGACGTGCTCATCGACGCCCTGCGCGCCGACGCCGCCGACCCGGAGAGCGTCCACGACATGGGCGGCAGCATCGTCCCGATGCTGGTCGAGCAGGGCACGGCCGCCGTCTACGACTTCGCCGCCAACCAGGTGCCCGGGGCGCTCGAGCGCGACCACGGCTACTGGCGGGATGTCGGCACCCTGGACTCCTACTTCGACGCGCACATGGACCTGTGCGCGCTCGACCCGGTCTTCAACCTCTACAACCGGGACTGGCCGATCTACACCAACGTCCCGCCGTCCATCCCCCCGGCGAAGTTCGTGCACGACACGCCGGGCCGGGTCGGCGTCGCCACCGACAGCATCGTCAGCAACGGTGTGATCATCTCCGGTGGCGCGGTGCGCCGCTCCGTGCTGTCCCCGGGGGTCCGGGTGAACTCGTGGTCGGTCGTCGAGAACGCCGTCGTGATGGACAACTCCGTCATCGGACGGCGCGCCGTGGTCCGTGACGCCATCCTCGACAAGAACGTGGTCGTCCCCCCGGGCGCGACCGTCGGGGTGGACAAGGACCACGACCGCGCCCGCGGCTACCAGGTCAGCGAGGCCGGAGTCACCGTGGTCGGCAAGGGCGTCACGATAGCGGACTGATCCGCTCCAGCGGACCAGGGCGGAACCGAGCGAAGGGCCGAGGAACGGATGCGGGTCGCGCTGTTCACACGTGAGTACCCGCCGGATGTCTACGGCGGCGCCGGGGTGCACGTCGAGTACCTCGCGCGGGAGCTGGCGCGGCTGGTCGACCTGACCGTGCACTGCGAAGGCGACCCGCGCCCATCTCCAGGCACCGCCGGCGCAGCCAGCACGGCCGCGGTCGAGGCGCACCGGCCCTGGCCGGCGCTCGATGGGGCGAACGACGCCCTGCGGATCGCCTCGATGGACCTGTCGATGGCGGCGGCGGTGGACCGTGCCGGCGGTGCCGACGTCGTGCACTCCCACACCTGGTACACCAACCTCGCCGGGCATCTGACGTCCCTCGTGCAGGGCATCCCGCACGTGATGACCGCGCACTCGCTCGAGCCGCGCCGACCGTGGAAGGCCGAGCAGCTCGGCGGGGGCTACCGGCTGTCGTCGTGGTGTGAGCGGGTGGCGATCTCCGCCGCGGCGGCCGTGGTGGCGGTCAGCGAGGGCATGCGCGCCGACATCCTCGACGCCTACCCCGAGGTCGACCCCGGGCGCGTGCATGTCATCCGCAACGGCATCGACACCGACGAGTACACCCCGGACAACCGCACCGACGTCCTCGAGCGGTACGGCGTGGACCCGGATCGCCCGTCGGTGGTCTTCGTCGGGCGCATAACCCGGCAGAAGGGGCTGCCCGTGCTGCTGCGGGCCGCGGCCCGGCTCGACCCGTCCGCGCAGCTCGTGCTCTGCGCCGGCGCTCCGGACACCCCCGAGCAGCTCGCCGAGGTCACCGGGCTGGTGGACGGCCTGCGCGCCAGCCGCGACGGCGTGGTCTGGCTGTCCGGCATGCTCGCCAAGCCCGAGGTGATCCAGATCCTGTCGCACGCGACGGTGTTCGTCTGCCCGTCCGTCTACGAGCCGCTGGGCATCGTCAACCTGGAGGCGATGGCCTGCGGTACGGCCGTGGTCGCCTCCCGGGTCGGCGGCATCCCCGAGGTCGTCGCGTCCGGAGAGACGGGCCTGCTCGTGCCACCGGACGACCCCGCGGCGTTGGCAGCCGCGATCAACGAGGTGCTCGCCGACCCCGGGCGCGCCGCCGCCATGGGCCGCGCGGGGCGGGACCGTGCCGTCGCCGAGTTCGGCTGGCCCGCGGTGGCCGAGCGTACCGCCCGCCTCTACGAGAAGGTCACCGGCAACTCCGGTTGAACGGGCAGGTAGCGGC